>JAUWTT010000255.1 GCA_030614585.1 Acidobacteriota bacterium | reverse complement strand
GCCGTCCTTCTTGAGATCGAGAAAAGGGATACAGTAGACCGTGTCGGTGTTGCCGGTGAGAAAGATTGGGTTGCTGTCCATCAACTGATCAAAGATCACGACCTGGTTCGAATTCTTTGCACCGAGGGACGCCAGACCGAGCCGAAGTCCTTCAATAGAGGTGGCGGGTACCCCGTTCAGAAAGGATTCCACGCCGCGTAAGAAGTCGAGGTTGTCATGGACTAGTTCGGCGGTCTCCTTCGTGGGTATCCCGTCAAAGAACTCGAGGGTGCCGATCCTCGTCTCCACCGTATCCGGGGTCATGATCGACTCCGGGATCTTGGTGTTGTAGCCTGGTGTTGCTGGCTCTTCGGCACAAACTGCTGCCAGTAGTAACAAACTCGCGAGCAGCGCAACTACCGCAAATACCTTCACTGTACTAGTCGAGTTCTTCACGCTCATAACCATTCTCCCTTCTGATAATGTCGAAGATTACAATTAGTGTTAGGCGTCATATATGTTGCCAATTCCTTTGCCGTTGCTTGTAGACGCTCATTTAAGATGACCACTACCGATCGATACCAACTAGTGTGAGCAGAAACCCACCAATAGCAGCCTGTTTCCACAGACTCTGCGGACGATTTCTGCTTTATAGGCAGGCTACTCCTTTCTTCTAAATTAAGCCACGGACCAGCTTGCTCTTGAGCGGAGGCAATTCGGTTATCACCTTCTACGCTTCGGCCCTTTAGCCCGATCCCACAGAAGGCTGGCCCACTCAATCCGCAAACCACTTGGCGAAGACGTTTTCGACCACGGGGGCCACGTTAAAGCCCACCATCCATTCCGGCGCGATGGCATCCGGGCGTACCACGTAGTAGTTCAGGTCTAGTGAAAACTTCCAGGGCCGGCCGTTGATGATGACGGTCTTTCCTACCGTTAGGTGCAGGGGAACCATCCATTCCTCCGATTCGTGGTTGTAAGTCATGATCGGCATACTCCCGAAACTCCAGCCGCCACCGGGGACGAAGATGCCAAAGAGCTGTATGGCCGTCAGGCTGACTCCGGTCTCGCGACGCAGATAAGGGCTTTCCGGACTCGATTTGCCGTCGCCCGCAATGTCCCACTGGTGGTTGGCGAATACACCGAAAACGGATTTTTCGGTAACGCGGCCGAGCTGAAAACCGGGACCCAGGGCCCACACATCGCTGCCCAGCCCCTCTTTCGAAGCCGTGGGAAAGATCGATGAGAATCCAACGCTCCAAAGGAAACCGTTTTCGAGGGTTGTGCCGTACTGCACATCCAGCGTAATATCCCCCAGACCGCTCCGGGAGCCCAGTCGCCGGCTGTCGGTATCGTAGATAGGCTGGTCGATGACGAACGGCACCCCGGGACGAACCCAAAGGGTTTTTCCATTTTTCAGAGGGAAGGGAAGCGTGGGCTGGAAGAACAGCTTGACCATTTCTTGATCATCCGCGGCAGGCAGGTCTCCGTCGAAGCTGAAATACTGGATCTGTAACTTCAGGCTGGTGAGCGCCGTGTTCGGATTGGCCAGTTCCTTGGCAATTTCCTCTTTCGACCGGCTGCCGCTTTCCGCCGCGAAGGCCGAACTCAAACCGATAAGAAGGGCTAGTGTACCGACGAGGTTCTTCACATCCTATTCCTTACTCTGTTCCAGTACGAGCGTCTCCAACGGTACTGTCCGGCTCATCAGCGATTGCTTCGACGGATACCAGGGATAAGTGCAATTCGTAAAGGGTGTTTAATACACCGGAGAGCGCCGCTTGATCGGCTATCCAACCCTCGAAAACTGTGACTCTGTCGGGACCTTCGGGCGTAATCGATCTAATCGTCATTTCGCTCATTCGAGTGGGCCAGTCGAAGAGTGGGTTTCCCACGACACGGATCCGGTATCTGGCAGGTCCGTCAAAAGCAATTTTGCGTGGCTGGTGCGCATCTTTCACCGGTTATACAGCTCCTCATATTTCAAAGCCTTCTCCAGCATGGAGCCTTCAGCCCGAGCAACCTGCTGCAGCATTCGGAGCCGCCACAAATCAACCCGGGAAGAGATCGCTGCGTGAATCTGTGCCGCCCCATAAATGCCAGGGAGAATGGTGCCAATAACCAGAAGCAGCCTTTCAGTCTTCTGAAAGCAGCGACTCAATTCTTCAAAAGTGATCCTGTTCCTGTTCAAGTTGCTCCCCGCTGGCGAAGTTGAACTTCAATAGGTCTCAATCGGATCTTGGCTTAACCAAGTCTGGCGTAAGCTTAGGACTGAATCCGTGGAGGCGCCAGCCCCAAAAAGTGGTAAAAGAGGTGGTAGAAAGTCAGAAATCCTGGGTGGAACGCTGCACTGTGACTACCGGGACCAACTCCAAAGTTCAAGTGGTGAAGTCCTAGATACTCCTCAGTCTCAACTACCTATTCGAGACGAGTCCTAGCGCACGCGCTTTGGAAACCGCTTCTTGCCTATTGCTAACTTGCAGTTTCTGACAAATGTTAAACACGTGTTTCTTCACTGTATCCGGTGCAATGAGTAATTTTTCTGCAATTTCTTTGTTGTGCAAGCGCTGGGCCAGTAATTGAAGGATTTCGCACTCACGAGGCGTTGGAAGTTCGACCAGCCGCTCGCCCCCCCCCTAGGGGCAGCCTTTTGAGGAGCATCGGTTGTTTCTGTAGCCAAGGATGCTGCGTCAAGCCGAAATGCTCTTAGTATCTGCCCAGTGAACCGCACTGAGACGTTTCGTTTCGCCAAGAGGCTTAACATTCCTGCCATTTTCGGGCCCGCATCAAGAAATGGTCGGATGATATTCCGCTGCTGAGCGAGCGACACTGCCTCACTCAGACAACTCACTGCAACCGATTCGTCGCCTTTCTTGTCGTACAATTGAGCTTGCAGGATCAGAACGCTAATTAAGAAACAGTTATTGTGAGTGCGGGAGAGAAATTCTTTTAGACGGGTGAACAGATCCTCGGCTCGCTGGAGACTGTCCATTCCACCTTGCGCGGTCAATACCTTGACCAGCGTCAGATGAGGATAATAGAAATCACACATCGGGTGAAATGGTTTGGGGTCGAAACTCTGGGACCACTGCTGAGCCTGATCAGCCAAGTCGAATCGGAGAGCAAGTTCAGCTTGAAACGCCTTGGCGAGTCCCAGCAAAGCCGTATTGTTGGTTCTTAAGCTGTGATCAACAATCCGTTCGGCCAGCTCCCGGGCCTCTCCATCCATATTCCGGGCTTTGTGACAAAGGGCTAGGGCAAACGCGCTCTGCGCGTAAGTGAGTCCTCGTGCCAGGAAAGGATCTCTAACGACGATGCTGAGGTGCTGCTCTGCCTCAGCCAGCTCATTAATTTGATAGTGGCAAATTCCCAGGAAGTAATTGGCAACTCCATCGGAATCAGACAGCTTCTGCTTTTCAGCCAGCTCCACGCAGCGGGAAGCCACTTGCCTCAGGCTGACCAGGTCGCCCTCCATCCAGTGCAAAAAGCAGAGCCCGTAAAGCAAACGGCCATGGTGGGTGTTGTCGGCAAGGGATCGGTTTTCTAGTGCTTCGTGAAACAACTTGCAAGCTCGTCCAAGAGCGCCCATCATCTGGAGTGAACCAGCCAGAAGAACCGTCGCGAACCCTCTTGCACTGGAGCACTCGACTGGGAGATGTTCCAGAGCCAGTTCTCCGCAGGAGATAGCCCGCTCCCCCTCGGCCAAGTCGTATAGATATTGCGTGCGCAAGGCGTTAACCTCCCCCAAAAGGGTTCTTGCTTCCAGCGCTTCTATGGATATGCCAGAAACGAGATCCTCTATTCGGTCCAGGGCCGTCCACGCTTCATGATGTCTCCCGTGGAATTCGTTCACCCAGGCCTGCGCCATCAGCAAACGTGGATCTTTCTCAACCAGGGTTTTCGGAAGTCTCGACAACCAAGAGTCAAGCTGATGCCACCGTTCGCAGTTCGCTAGTTCGATACGGTTTCGGGCCACTAGCTCAGTGGCAGCACTGGTATCCCCTGCGGATAGCGCATGGTCTAGAGCCTCGTCAAGTAGCCCGTTCTTCGCCAACCAGATGCTTGCCCGAGAGTGGAAAGCTGCGATCTCCTCGGGACGACACCGCTCCTGGACTTGATTCTGAAGCAACTGCCGGAAAAGATGATGGTAACGATACCAAACGCGTTGCTGATCTAACGGGATGATAAACAGGTTTTCCGTCTCGAGATGCCTGATAAAGCCCTTTCCGCTGATCAATCCGCCTTTCTTGGCTGTCTCTGTGGCCAGAACGGCGTCACACATAGGAGCGCAAAAGCGATCAAGCACAGAGGTCGCAAGCAAGGCGTTCTGAACCGACTCTCCTTGATTGGATATGATCTCATCGGCGAGGTAGTCCATCACGTGATGATTCTTCGTTCTGAGCTGTTCAATCCGAAGGTCAGCACCTCTCCTGTGCTGGAGCGAGATGGCTGCCAACCGCAATCCTGCAGGCCAACCCTCCAGCTCCTGTTCGAGCCGAGACGAAGTCGCCTCATCCAGTTCAGATTTCAGTATCTTCCTCAGCAGGGCAGCCGTTTCATCAGGCGTGAAACGGAGATCCTGCATACGAATTTCACTGATCTTTCCCCCAGCTCGCAGCCCTGTCAAAGTGAATGGCGGATCTCTCCGAGTCGCCAGAACCAAGTGCGCATTCAACGGTGGATGCTGCAAGAGACCGGCAAGCAGATCATGAACCGTTTTCTCATGAATCAAGTGATAGTCATCGAGAACCAGAACAAAAGATTCTTCAAGCTGAGCCAATTCATTGACCAGTGTGTTGACAAAAGGAGAGATCGGAGGTGCCAGAGGGCCTCCGGCAAAAGAACAACTCTTCACCAAAGCACCAGGAAACAACGTTCGGATCGCTGCCAGTAAATAGGAGATGAACCGGTGAGGATCGTTATCCTCTGTATCGAGGGACAGCCAGGCAGTTGGAGAATCACAGACCTCGATCCAACTCGACAGGAGCGTACTCTTCCCGTAGCCTGCCGGAGCTGAGACCAGAATCAGAGGCAGATGGTGATCTCGAGTCAGTCGGTCCAGAAGCCTCTTTCGCACAACGAGATCAGAGGTGAGCGGTGGGCGATAGAGCTTTGTCTCCAAAATTGGGAATGGTAATGATTCACTTGCCATATCGGGATCTCTGACGAAGTATACATGTCAGCAATAGGCAAGAAAACTTCTCTTGGGACGTAAGATCTGATCCCCTTCCTCAGTTCCCATTGCATCGTCAATCTCTGAAACTGAACAATTCTCTCCTTGAGAGCAAGGAAGGAGCCTAGAACCCTGCTGTCGGATCCGGTCTCCGTATTCAGTAAGAAATACTCCATACCACCCCATCTACCACTTTTGGTGGCTGTTCAAGGCAACCTAAAACAGCTATAGTCTCGTGGAACACTTCAACTTTTGAGATCGGTGACATGTGAGGCGTGCCCGCGGATGGTTATCTGCAGCCAGCGAGCGGACCTAGCTGAAAACCAGATTGCCAATAGTTCGCCAAGTAGGACAACTCTGCTGCACCCGGACTCAAAAAGGCTTAAAAGTATTTGTGGCACTTAGAACGGGAACGGGATATTGGGAAAGAACAAAGGATTCCAGTGTATGCTAAGTTGACAAGGGCATGTCGCTCTTGTATCAGTGTTTAGCAAAACCAATCAAGGAGAGGAATAAGAAATGAAACTGTTATTGCCGTTGATGCTTGTTTCCGTGCTGCTGATGTTAGCAGCTCCGGCCTATGGGGCTGAAGTTACACAGGTGTGGAGATGCGAGTTGGGGGATGATAACGTAACTGAGGAGGAAGTGTCAGTCATGGCTAAGGCGTGGCTCAAGGCTGCAAAGACGATGCCGGGTGGGGCGCAGCTCAAGGCCTCTGTGTATTTCCCGGTTGCTGTCAGCCCGGTCGGTCAGACTGACCTATTGTTTGTTGTCATCGCACCTTCTTTCGAGGATTGGGGCAAGTTTTGGGATAGTTACAAGGATTCTCCGGCCGAGGAAGCGGACAATCTGAATCGGGAAAAGGTTATTTGTCCATCCAGCGCCATGTGGGAATCAGTCCACTTTGAATAGACGGTCCTTGGACCATATTGAAGGGCCGTCAAGTCTGGCGACCCTTCAATCCCTCACTCAGTTCCTCTC
>JAUWTT010000077.1 GCA_030614585.1 Acidobacteriota bacterium | reverse complement strand
TTGGTGGGTCGTGCTGGACTCGAACCAGCGACCGCCTGATTAAAAGTCAGATGCTCTACCACCTGAGCTAACGACCCACGTGCTCATACTCAATCACCTGGCAAGACTGGATTTACGCCACCACAAAAGGGTTCTAGCGATACCCTTGAAGCGCTTCTGCCACCTGTTCCTTTTGGGAATCTCAGGCCCACCTCACATCCATCAGGACTTCTACTAATAACTGCCCTGAAACAGTGAATGTGACGCCGTTTAAGGTAGCATTTCGGAGACGCTCTTGTAAATTGGGGAACGACGCACTACGAACGACGAACCAGTCATCGGTCAATGGTAATCGGTGAACAAGATTCAAGCCTTACACCAATTAAGTTTCGTCTTCTTACTACTTACTACTCACTTCTTACTTCTTACCCACCCCGATGACCGATCACCGTTAACCGATCACTACTTATCCTCCTTCGCTAAAGCTATGGAGGACAGGCTTCATACTACATCCCCCCTAACCGTCGGTGATCATCCTCACAGGACGAAGGCCGTCGAACCCTAATAATAGGGTTCTGATCGCTAGACCGGAGATATCCAACATGAATGTTGATTTGGATCAACTCAAGAAAGCCCTGGACAAACAGTTAAAAGATGTCGAGCAGCGAAAAGTGTTTCTGCTTAAGCACTTGGAGCAACTCGAAGGAATCCGGAAACTGGCCCAGGGAAACATCGAGAAGAGCTGGCCTGATCGCGAAAAAAAGATCTGAAATCGTTCATCCGGTTTCAATCACACAAGTCGTATCGGCCCACACTCTATCTAGAATTCTGCGTTCAAACACCCCGACTCCAGTAGAAGAACAGGTGTTTCGCCCAGCAGCAGCAAGCTAATCTCTTCGCGCTTTGCTCTTGGGATGAGTTCTGCGGAGCATGAAAAGCAGCACACAACCCATTAGTGAGGATAAAAGCGTCAGCCACCCGACTCCAAACGTCAGGTGTCCGACGATGTGTCGCATGTGATTAGGGTCATTTTCCGGGGAGAACTGTGGGGCCGTGAAGATGTTGTCCACCCCACCGAAAACTGAAAGCAAAATCGCGGCCACGATGAGGAACTGGCTCCAAACCACCAGGAGGAAAGCCCCCACGATCACACTCGGATAGCCACCAAACCGCTTCATTCGGATCAACAGCGTCATGAGGATTATGGAGACCGGAACGATCAGCGTCACACTGAACAGCCGGATCAACCAGTCCGGTGCCCCCACCTGCCCAAAGAAGAACCTCAATGCCCAGACAGCTGCTATGATCCCGAAAAGCGGTGTCAGCAACTGAATGTGTTCCTTCATCGTTTTGCCTGAAAACCTCATTCTTATTCCCCCTCAACCCAGCTTTTCGCCCCTGCTGTGGGAGCACTGCCCGCCTGAGCCACTCAAACACTGCTTAATGCCCTTTGCCGAGTCGCAACCCATTCCTGACATCTCTTGTTTCACGAGCTGGAATCCTCCGATTGCTGCTCATCAACCTTCACAACCACCAAAGTCATATCATCCTGTTGTTCTGTTCCGGCCCACTGCTCCACAGCTGTGAGAATCGACTCTCGGATCTCCCCGATCGACTTGTCTCGAGTGTTTCCGACAATCTCAGTGAGACGGCCAGAGCCGAATTCTTCACCATCCAAACCCGCAGCTTCTGTGATCCCGTCGGAATACAGGACCAAGACATCAGAATCTCTCAGTTTGACACTGCCGCACTCATAGGCGACTCCGGGAAACAGGCCGAAAGGGGTCCCGCCCTGGGTCAGCTCTCCATTCTCCGCGGAACTGAGCAGCACCGGCGCTGAATGACCCGCATTGACATAGTCCAAGCGGCGCAGATCCGGATTCCATTGAGCAACAAAGGCCGTGGCAAACTTGGATTGCTCCGTCACCGCATAAAGGTCATTGTTGAGTGTGTAACAGACTTCCGAAAGATCGGCATTCCGTTCAGTGTGGACTCTCAAGCGGGCTTGAAGATTAGCCATCAGAATCGCGGCCGGCACTCCTTTCCCACTGACATCCGCCAAGGCTACCAATATACGCCCGTCAGGGCAGCGAAAGATGTCATAGAAGTCACCACTTATGCCTTGTGCCGGTATGCACACGGCAGCGAAGCAGAGCCCTGTATCCTCGGGGAACTCGGTAGGGAAAAGCGTAACCTGGACTTCCCTTGCGAAATTGAGTTCCGCTGCCTTGGTAGCTAATTCGTGACGACTCTCTTTCAGCTCCACCTGGACTCGGTAAAGAGACACCAGTAGCACCGCCACTGCTGTTGTACCTCCGAAAGTCAAACCCCAGATGAGCAGCGTGGAACTGGGCAGTTGACCTCGGCCGACAAACAGCAGACCGACAATCGCACTCAGAAAACCCAGCAGGTAGACATTCCCTCGCAAAAAGCGTGCCCAGTCTCCCTGCCACCAATTGTCCATCTGCTCAGATTCAGTGCGACCTTGCTTGTCGTTCATTTACTAGCCTGATTCTTACCTGGATACGCTCTCATCTACTCTAACCGCTCACCAAATCGTTTGAAAAGGGATTCTTCGTTCATCAAGACAATGGGCCGGAAAGAGAACAGCCTCATGATTATCCGGGTGTTATCTGAGCTGAGATTATAGCGCGACTCTGTGAATTGAGTCCGAAGCGGACCAAATCATGCACAATCTGGGGCAAGTTTTTGAGATGTGCTCGAAGCGGTTTTCCCGTTTCATGAGCTCAAAGGACCTGCTTGAACTCCCCTTCCCTCTCGAACATAATCAGCGCGTGACTAAGCAAGAATCTACCTCGCTTTCTTTTGTCCATCGGCATGTCGGCCCAAGGCCATCCGATATCACAGCAATGCTGCAGACGCTCGGCTACTCCACACTCGATCACCTGATCGACAAAACAGTTCCCCAGTCAATCCGGCTCGAGCGTCCCCTGGATATAGGTGAAGCCAGATCCGAGGATGAAGTCCTCGAAATGGTTCGCGAGATGGCCTTCCAGAATCAGGTTTTCCGGTCCTTCATTGGAATGGGGTACTACGACACCCTCACCCCTGCTGTTATTCAACGTAACATCCTCGAGAATCCTGGCTGGTATACCCAGTACACTCCGTATCAGGCTGAAATCTCTCAGGGACGCCTCGAAGCGTTGTTGAACTTTCAGACAGTTGTTTCCGACCTCACTGGATTAGCTATCTCCAATGCCTCTTTGCTCGATGAGGGAACGGCTGCTGCCGAGGCAATGGGGCTCTGCTTTTCCGCGTCCAGGTCTGCTGGTGGAAACTTCTTTGTGTCTGACGTCTGTCACCCTCAGACAATCGACGTTGTCAGGACGCGAGCTGGAAGTTTGGGCATTGAGATTGTCGTAGGGGATTACCGCTCCGTAACCTGGTCGGAAGAATTCTTTGGTGCTTTGGTGCAGTATCCCGACACGGGCGGGGAGATCCACGACTATTCCGAATTCGCCGACCAGGTGCACTCAACCGGAGCCTTGCTTGTCTGTGCGGCGGATCTTCTCAGTCTGACTTTGCTGCGTCCCCCTGGGGAGTGGGGCGCTGACGTTGCTGTCGGGAGTGCACAGCGGTTTGGTGTGCCGCTCGGATTTGGAGGCCCTCATGCCGGATTCCATGCGGCCCGGGAAGACTTCAAGCGACTCATCCCCGGACGGGTGGTCGGAGTTTCAAAAGATGTTTCCGGCCATCCGGCGCTTCGTCTGGCTCTCCAGACCCGCGAACAGCACATCCGTCGTGACAAGGCTACAAGCAACATCTGCACGGCACAGGTACTGCTGGCCATCATGGCTTCCATGTACGCGGTTTATCACGGAGCTGACGGCTTGAGAGAGATCGCATCAGGAATCCGTGCCAGGACCGCCTTGTTGGCCGCAGGACTGAATCAGCTCGGAATCAAGATCCGAACGAAACAGTTCTTCGATACGCTACAGATTGAGATCGGAGACCCCGAGAAGATTCGCTCACGGAGCATTCAGCAGCGTATCAACCTGCGATATTATCCTGATGCCTTAGTTGGAGTTTCCATCGACGAAACTACACGCGACTCAGACATTGAGGTTATTCTGAGGATCGTTTCCGGCAAGGGTACTCTTCCCTTTGAACTAGCTGAACTTGATGCCGGCGAATATCCGTTGGAAACTGCGAATCGCGAAACGACTTACCTGACACATCCTGTCTTCAGTCAATACCACTCTGAAACAGAGCTTCTCAGGTACATTCACCGTTTGCAGAGGGGTGATCTTTCCCTCACCACCTCTATGATCCCTCTCGGTTCTTGCACCATGAAACTGAATGCAGCCGTGGAGATGCTTCCCATTACGTGGCCTGAGTGGAGCCGCATGCATCCTTTTGCTCCACTCGATCAGGCCAAGGGCTACACCGCTCTCATAGAGGATCTAGAGAACATGCTCTGTGAGATCACAGGTTTGAGCGCAATGTCATTGCAGCCAAATTCTGGGGCTCAGGGCGAATACACGGGGCTGCTCGCGATCACTCAATGGCAACTCGCCCAGGGCCATGTGAACCGGAATGTATGCCTCATACCCCGTTCGGCTCATGGTACCAATCCGGCGAGTGCCGTGATGGCAGGACTGAAGGTTGTCACCGTGAACTGTGCCGAGAACGGTGACGTCGACATCGCGGATCTGAGTCAAAAGGCCGAAAAGTATCGAGACAATCTTTCGGCTCTAATGGTGACTTATCCCTCGACACATGGCGTTTTTGAAGAAGCAATTCGCGAGATCTGCAGCATCATTCACAATCATGGCGGCCAGGTGTACATGGACGGCGCCAACATGAATGCACTGGTCGGAATCTGCCGGCCGGGAGACTTCGGCGTCGACGTCTGCCATTTGAACCTTCACAAGACTTTCAGCATTCCTCATGGTGGTGGCGGCCCAGGGGTTGGTCCAATCGCTGTAGCTGCACACCTTGCTCCTTTCCTGCCGGGACACTTTCACCTCCCGGGAAGGATCACCGAAACCGGCCCGGTAGCTTCAGCGCCGTGGGGCTCGGCTGGAATCCTGCCAATCTCCTGGGCGTACATGAAGCTGATGGGTTCCTTAGGCCTCACCCGGGCCAGTCAGGCAGCCATTCTCAACGCAAACTACATCGCAAACCGCCTTCAGGATCACTTCCCGGTGCTCTACAAAGGCCGGAACGGAACCGTCGCCCACGAATGCATTCTGGACTGTCGGTCCCTTCGTAAAACAGTGGGAATCACGGTCGCCGACATTGCGAAACGCCTGATGGACTACGGATTCCACGCGCCTACAGTTTCGTGGCCGGTGGTTGAGACTCTCATGGTTGAACCCACGGAAAGCGAGTCGAAGCAAGAGCTGGACCGTTTCTGTTCGGCAATGATTTCTATCAGGGAGGAGATTGAGGAAATAGGTCAAGGTCAGGCCGATCCTAAGGACAACGTCCTCAAGAATGCTCCTCACACTGCGGAAATGATCGCTTCCGACTCGTGGGAACATCCGTATTCGCGAATGAAAGCCGCTTTCCCTGCTCCCTGGCTTCGAGGGAACAAGTTTTGGACCGTATGTGGGCGAATCGATGACACCTACGGAGATAGAAACCTGTTCTGCACTTGTGTGCCGACTGAAGAGTATGCTGAAGAGTGATGCGTGACAGTAGTAAGTAGTTAGAGGTGGAGATGCCGGATGCCGGTAAAGATTCTCTCCTTTTCTGGAGTGACGTTTTCTTGGTGTCCTTGGTGTCTTGGTGGTAAATCTCCACACCACCACCGAGAATCTATAGAATGAACAAAGCCTCCAGTCGAAACGTAAGAAACGTGGGGTGAGAAGCGACAGTTTGAGGTAGCAAATGCACGTTCGTTACGGGTTTGTCCTGGAATCGACCAGAATCGCGCTTCAGTCGATCTTCGCCCACAAACTCCGCACCTTCCTGACCCTGCTTGGAATCATAATCGGGGTCGCATCCGTGATGGTTGTCGGCGCCGGAATTGAAGGCCTTGAAACCTACGTGATGGACAGCGTCTCCAAGACTCTCGGAAGTGATTCCTTCATCGTCGCCAAGTTTGCCCAGCTTGGTCATGTCACTCAGGAGGACTGGGAGAAAATGGTCCGACGGAACAAAGATATCCATATTTCCGACATTCCTTTTGTCAGGGAATATTGCACGGCCTGCGGAGAGATCGCCGGTGAGATTTCAACCACGCGGACACTTTACTATGGATCGAATGAAATCTTCGGTACGCGGGTGATGGGGGCCACTGCGAATCGAGTCATGCTCGGGAACCAGGGCCTCGCTGAAGGGCGTTATTTTGTCGATGAAGAGGTCCGTCGATCACGCTCCATCTGTGTGATTGGCTGGGACGTCTACGAAAAGTTTTTCGATGGCATGGATGCGATCGGAAAGACAATCAAGCTCGGACCTCATCCTTTTCAGGTAGTTGGCGTGCTGGAGAAGCTCGGATCTACTTTCGGCCAGAGCCTCGATAACAACCTCCACATCCCTATCTCCAGTTACCAGAAGATCTACGGAAGCCGCAGCAGTATCTTGATTCGTGGGAATGCTGTGAGTCGTGAGCGCTTCGACCGCGCAACTCAGCAGGTGCGTACCGCCATGCGGATTCGTCACAAGCTCGGGCCTGGCGAAGAGGATACGTTTGGCCTGATCTCCACTGAAGAGATCAACTCTTTCGTGGACGAGTTCACCCAGATGATTGCTGTTGTTGTCGTGCCGATCACGCTTATCTCACTGGTGGTCGGGGGCATCGTCGTGATGAATATCATGCTGGTTTCCGTAACCGAGCGGACCTTCGAAATCGGCTTGCGGAAGTCTCTGGGCGCGCGGCGACGAGATATTCTCAACCAGTTCCTGATTGAATCCTTTTTTCTTGCCGCTTCCGGAGGCATGATCGGACTGGGACTTGCAGCCCTCGTGGCCTGGATCATCGAGATGGTAACGCCAATGACGATGA
Organism: Acidobacteriota bacterium; assembly: GCA_030614585.1. Taxonomy (GTDB): domain Bacteria; phylum Acidobacteriota; class UBA6911; order RPQK01; family JAPXNP01; genus JAUWTT01. The sequence goes on along the minus strand of JAUWTT010000077.1, from coordinate 4,064 downwards.
CTATCAGCCTGAGCTATGTCATCCTTTCGATCGGCGTGTCGGGAGGGATCGGGATCATTTTTGGGATTTACCCCGCCTTCTCTGCCTCGAAGCTGGATCCGATTGAAGCCCTGAGAGAGGATCGATGAACGCGAATCAGTACAAAGAAAACATCGCGATGGCGCTTGGCACACTTCGTTCGCACAAAATGCGGAGTGTACTCACTGTTTTGGGTGTCATCATTGGGGTCATGACGGTTATCGTCATCGCTTCGATTCTGACCGGAATGCGCAGCAGTGTCATCGGTCTTGTCGAACAATACGGAACGCACAATATTTATGCTTTCCACCTGACGACGGGTCCTCAAATAGGCCGCCGTAACCGTGAGGAGTGGCAGCGAAAACCGCTCAAGACAGAGGACGCAGTCGCCATCAAGAACGAGTGTTCTTCCGTCCAGGACGTTGGGTATTTTGGTTTCCAGTTCGGCAACCCAAACGTTCAGTACAAAGGCGAGCGTTTCCGAAATGCCCAACTTCAGGGAGTTTCACCGTCACTGGCGGCTGTCACTAACGTGTCCCTCTCCGAGGGGCGTTTTGTCAGCCCGGTGGACGATCTGAGGCGTAACAATGTGGCCGTGATCGGCGTGAATATTGTGGAGGCTCTCTTTCCCTTCTATGACACCGTGGTGGGCCGAACGATGCTGATTGATGGAAATCAGTTCACGGTTATCGGAACCCTGGAGAAGCGTAAGGCAACCTTTTTCGGCTCCTCTGATGAAGACAACATCATCTATATTCCCTATCGCACGATGCGCAAGGTATCTCCTCGCAGCGACTTCGTGTTGATCGTAGCCAACGCGAAGGAGGGTCAACTGGGACGCGCGCTCGACGAGATCGAAGCCGTACTCAGGAGGCAGAGAGGCGTCCCTTATGATGAGTCGAATGATTTCGATCTGACCACCTCAGACCAGTTCGTGGAACAGTTCGATCAGATCACTTCCACCATAGGGCTCGCGGCGATCGCAATCTCAGGAGTCGGCCTCCTGGTCGGCGGAATTGGAGTGATGAACATCATGCTGGTCTCCGTAAAGGAAAGAACCCGCGAGATCGGCATTCGGAAGGCGATAGGCGCCAAACGGAAGGACATCGTCTTTCAATTCCTGTTCGAAGCCATTACCCTCAGTACCAGCGGAGGGATCATTGGGATTATCCTTGCAGTCGTCTGTAGTTACGTTATCCTCTGGTTCCTCCCTGACATGCCTGCTTCGATACCGATGTGGGCGGTAGTGACGGGGTTCAGTGTATCTCTCTCGGTCGGGCTGATCTTCGGAGTCTGGCCGGCTGTCAAGGCATCAAAGCTGGATCCGATTGAATCGCTGCGGTATGAGTGAGGCCATTCTCCCCGTCAGTTCCTGATGTAGCGGTTAAGGCTTTCCTGAAGGTCGGCCACGGTATACGGCTTTGTCAGAATGTCATTCACTCCAGCCTCTCTCAGCGCATCATCTGAGATGGGAACTGCTTCAGCCGTAACAGCCACAATCGCAACATCTTTCAGGGAACTTCGCCTCACTTCGGAGATCAACGCGAGTCCCATGCCATCAGGCATGAGCATATCCACCAGCACCACAGCCGGTTGAAAATCGATGAGCTCTTTCAGATAGCCTTTGCCCGCTACACAGGCGTGGACTTCGTATCCGAGACTCTGAAGAATGAACTTCATAGAATAGATGTTCTCGGCACTCTCCTCGAGAATGGCAATCCGTGCCTCTGAAGCCTTCAACTCATCAGCGTTCTTCATTCCGATCCCAGTCTTTCCCCGAGTAGTTGGTTAACCAGTTTGGGATTAGCTTGACCTTTGGTTTCCCGCATTACCTGACCCACAAAGAACCCGATTAACCCTAGTTTACCATTGCGATAGGCGGTCACCTTGTCCGAATTTGCTTCGAGCACAGCCGTCACAATCTCTGTCAGTTGGTCTGCGCTGCTAATCTGTTTCAGCCCTTCTCTGGAAACGATCTGTCCCGGCTCGTCTCCCGATTCAAACATCTTTGAGAACACATCCTTGGCTATTTTCCCGCTAATCGTCCCTTTGTCCACCAGCTTCACCAACTCTGCCAGGTTCTCAGGGGAAACAGGGCATTCACGAATATCAAGATTGTCGCGCTTCAGATCTCTAGTCAAATCGCCAGACATCCAATTCGAGATCGCCACCGGCCGGCGACAGTGTGAGACAGCTTCCTCGAAGTAGTCGGCGAACGCCCGTGATTGTGTCAGCAGCAATGCAGATTCTTTGTCCAGTCCGAATTGCGCAATAAATCGTTGCTTTCGCGCCTCAGGCAATTCCGGAATCTCATTTCGAAGTTCATCGAGCCACTCTTCGGGAATGACCACGGGAAGCAGGTCGGGTTCCGGAAAGTACCTGTAATCGTGGGCTTCCTCTTTACTCCGCATAGTCATGGTTGTCTGGCTGGCTTCATCCCAAAGCCGAGTTTCCTGCTCGATCCGTTTTCCCTTGCGGACAGCCCCAATTTGCCGTTCGATCTCATAATCAAGCGCCTTCCTCAAGAATCGGAAAGAGTTGAGATTCTTAATTTCAGTTTTGGTGCCGAAGGTCGAATCGCCTAAAGGCCGGACTGAAATGTTGGCGTCACACCGAAGGCTGCCCTCGTCCATGTTCCCGTCGCAGACTTCAAGGTACAACAACACGCGACGAAGATAGCTGAGGAACGCATAGGCTTCGTTCGACGACCGGAAGTCGGCTTCCGTAACGATCTCGGCCAAGGGCACTCCGGTGCGGTTCAAGTTCACGCGGGTATCCCCGCCCGGGACATGGATAGACTTTCCAGCGTCGTCCTCAAGATGGAGACGATTGATACGAAACTTCTTGAACTTCGAGATCCCGTTCTCCAAGCCAGAGAGCTCGAGTTCTACCTCGCCATCCTCCGCAACTGGGCAATCATACTGGGAGATCTGATAGCCCTTTGGCAGGTCAGGGTAGAAGTAATTCTTCCTGGCAAAGATTGACTTTAGATTCAATCGGCATCCGAGCGCCAGACTCGCTTTTACAGCCATGGCGACGGCCTCCCGATTCAACACGGGCAAAGCACCGGGCAGGCCCAGACATACGGGGCAAGTATTCGAGTTGGGGGCTGCACCATATTTGGTGCTACAGCTGCAGAAAATCTTGCTCTTGGTCAGCAGCTGGGCATGGACCTCCAGACCTATAACTGGCTCAAATTCCATCGCGAAACTCCCTTTCGAGTATTCGCAAAGCCTCGGGTTCTGCTGCTGGAGCTTCCCCCGACAATGAAATCCAGTGGACGTTCTCTTCTTTCCTGAACCACGTCATTTGACGTTTCGAATATCGTCGCGTCTCACGTTGAGTTAACTCGATAGACTCTTCCAAACTCAGCTCACCTTGAATTACAGCCACGGCATGACGATATCCCAGAGCCTCAAAACCCTTTGAATCCGGGGAAAATCCGGCAAGAAGAAGCCTCTCCGTTTCCTTCACAAAACCGGCGTCGAACATCCTCTCGACGCGCCGGTTGATTCTATCATAGAGCTCCTCTCGCGGAAGGTTCAGGCCAATTTTCACGACTGAATAACCTGCTAACGGAACATGCCCTTTCTGGAGTTCCAAGATTGATCCTCCCGTGATCAGGTTTATCTCCAGGGCCCTCACGATTCTCACTAGATCATTCGCCTGGATTCCAGCGGCGGAGTCCGGGTCCTTTCTTGCCAGCATGCGGAGAAGGAACTCGGTCCCTCTACGACGGGAGATCTCGTTCAACCGTCCTCTCAGACCGGGCTTCTTGCCGGGACCAGGGAAGATGCCCTTCAGCAGGGCTCTCAGGTAAAGGCCTGTACCTCCTACTACCAACGGGATCTTCCCCCGAGCCGTCACTTCGGAACAGACACGGCGGGCATCTTTCATGTAGACACCGGCACTGTAGAACTCGTCCAGATCAATGACGTTATACAAATGGTGGGGAACCAATGCCATCTCCGCTTGACTTGGCTTCGCTGTGCCGATGTCCAGTTGACGGATGGTTTGCATGGAATCACAGTTAACTATCTCACCAC
>JAUWTT010000614.1 GCA_030614585.1 Acidobacteriota bacterium | reverse complement strand
CAGGTACCCCTCCGGCACTGAGTTTGTGCGAATGAGTGATTCGGTTAATCGGGACAAAAGTCAAATGAGGAGGAGTATATGCAAGGAAATTGGCTTAGAAGATGTTCAGTGTTGATCCTTTTTGCGTTCCAGGTTACCTCGGTTCTCCAGGCCCGCATCACAAGGATCGAGATCAATAGCACTGTCCTCGAAGGGGACGGCTATGAGCGGATATCGGGCAGGGCCTACGGAGAAGTCGACCCATATGATTCACGGAACAGTCTTATCCAGGACATTGAACTCGCCCCGAAGAACAGCTCAGGTATGGTGGAGTACTCGATGGATTTCATGATCCAAAGGCCAACGGAGGGGAGTAACGGGCTGCTCTTCTATGATGTGATGAACCGCGGCTTTCCGATGTCCGTCTTCTTCTTCAATCGGCTTGCCAGTCTCATGCGAGAGCGTGGAGCCACTATCGTCTGGAGCGGTTGGCAGGGAGACGTGCCGCAGTGGTGGCCGGGAATGATCCATACCATCCAGGTTCCCGTTGCAACCAATAACGGATCAGAGATTACCGGCAAGGTGCGCACCGAATACATGACCGGCGAGACTCCGAAGAGCACAATGCCGCTGAGCTCCCAGCAGTACCCCCATTATGCATACGAACCTGTTGACCTGAACGACCCTGCCGCAGTGCTCACCCGACGTCATCGAGAATCGGACCCAACAACGGTCATTCCCCGAGAGGACTGGGCCTTCGCCGACTGCAGCAGTGTTCCCTTCCCCGGAGTGGCAAGTCCGAGCCATCTTTGCGTCGAAGGTCAGTTCCAACCCGGCTACCTGTACGAACTGACTTATCTAGCAAAGAATCCCCGGGTGCTGGGCCTCGGTTTTGCCGCTACCCGCGACTTTGTAGCCTTTCTACGTCATGCCAATATGGACGATTACGGCACGCCGAATCCGACGGCTGGGACTACAAAGGCCGCAATCATGCAAGGTGCCTCTCAGAGTTCTCGCTTTGTGAACCAGTTTGTCCACCTGGGGTTTAACGAAGATGAGGAGGGACGCATTGTCTTCGAAGGGGTGAATCCCTTAATCGGACCGGCAAGAATCGAACTCAATGTCCGATTTGGACAACCGGGCGTAGCTTCCCACTCCTATAGATATCACTTTAGACCCGGCTGGGAGACTCCCATGACTTGGATCCCGGTCAGGGATCCTATTGCAGATAGAACAGGATGGATGCTCGAGCGCTGCCGCAAGAGCGATACCTGCCCCAAAGTCATGCTGATGTTTTCGTCCCAGGAGTACCGGGATAAGCGAGCCTCCCTGGCCACGACCGATCCGCTCGGCAGACACGACCGGCCTCTGCCTGGGAACGTGCGAGCCTATTTGTTTTCCAGTAGCCAGCACGTTGCCAGTGTGGGGGAAGTCGGTTGTCAACAGCTAGGCAATCACAACGAATGGCAGCCCTATATGAGGGCCCTGATAGTGGCGCTGGAACGCTGGGTGCTGGAGGGTGAGCAACCGCCCAAGAGCATGATACCAACGATTCGCCGGGGCACGCTGGTTCCTCCGGATCAAACCAGCATTGACTGGCCTGAGATCCCCGGTGTGAACTACACCGACCGTGTGAATGCCCTATCACTCGTCGACTATGGATCGGCGTTCAATCATGAGGACGCTGCGGGCACCCTCACCGAGCCTCCCCTGGTATATGAGGGCGAGGCTTACGCGGTGCTCGTGCCCAAAGTCGATGCCGATGGAAACGAGATTGCAGGCATTCGGTCCACCCGGATTCAGGCTCCGCTGGGCACGTACACCGGCTGGAACCTACCGCTTCCTCCCTGGCCCGAGGATGAACTCTGCGGCCCTGGCAGCTTCATCCCATTTGCCGAAACCCGAGCGGAGCGGCTGGCGTCGGGAGATCCCAGGCTATCGCTGGAAGAGCGCTACGGAGATCATGAAGGGTATGTGGAAGCGGTGCGAGGAGCGGCGGTACAGTTGGTCTCCGAGGGCTTCCTCCTCCCCGAGGATGCGGAGGCATTGATTGAAGAAGCCGAAAACAGTGATGTTCTTAAGTAGTGTCGGCTGAAAGATGGCCCTCAGGTAGGCCGCCAGCTCTCTGTTACATTCCTGGGTTGACTCTGTATTGCGAGGTTGTTCAGGTTGGAGGGCGGCGGGTAACAACGGCATGCAGTGAATGTGCTTTCCCCGCCGCCGATCTCGTTCTCAATGGCGTCTTCGACGCGCGCTTTTCACTTTCTGGCAGTCTTCGAAATACATCTTGCAGTCTGTTGGACCCTCTCCCGGGCATCGAGCAGGATTCTTTAGAAGGTCCCTGATCGTCCATTTTGTAAGTGCTTGAGTTGTCGCTTCATGAAGTTCCTTCATCGCCGAATGATAGGAGCAAACCTCCGTATTCTGATCAGCCCCCCCACAGTAGCGCGCTGTCAGCAGGCCTTGGCAGGCTTCGACTACTTGCAGCAGAGAAACCTCTTCAGGACGTCGGGCAAATACCACTCCACCGCGGATTCCACGAATTGATCTGAGGATTCCAGCTTTGACCATTAGATTGGAAGTTTTCGCCAGATAGGAAGAAGAGCAACGGAGCGCCCCAGCACCTCGTCTTGGTGAGGTCGGATTCTCATCGCCCATTACAGCAAGATACACCAACCATCGAATCGCAAGCTCAGTTGTAGCAGTGATCATAGTTCTCTCAACATGTCTATCTCAAACTCGGATATAGGATATCGTAATTCGCGGTCCTTTCTCAACGTGGCTTAAGCAAAGCGGCGAAATAT
>JAUWTT010000094.1 GCA_030614585.1 Acidobacteriota bacterium | reverse complement strand
TCAGCGGCCGCACGGAGTCAATCCATGAGATTGAAAGGTCTATCGCGGTGCTCCCCTTCGAGAATCTGGGAGGCGACCCTCAAGACGACTATTTCAGCGATGGTTTGACCGAGGACATCATTACGAAACTATCAGGGATTAAGTCGCTGAAGGTGATTTCCAAGACCTCTGCCCTGCGCTATAGAGGGACGGAGAAGAGCCCTACGGAGATCGGAAGGGAACTTGGGGTCGCTACCATTCTGCAGGGCAGTGTTCGCCGTGCCGGTGAAGATGTACGAATTACCGCACAGTTGGTGGATACCCGCTCTGACCGAAACGTCTGGGCTAACACATACGACCGTAAGGTGACCGACATTTTTGCCATCCAGGATGAGATTGCGCAGAACATTGCCGGCGCCCTGCGCCTCACGCTGGACTCGGAGAGACAACGTTTCTCCCGAAGGGGACCGCCAGGCAGCTTCGAGGCTTATGATATCTACTTAAGGGGCCGGAGCCTTTTCTATGCGGCGCGAAGAAGCAGCATTCGGCAAGCCCAGAGAATGTTTCGACGAGCGATCGAAATGGATCCAGATTATGCTCTCGCCTATGCTGGTCTGGCGGACAGTTACTCCTGGTATTACATGTACTGGGATAGCTCAGAGGATAATCTTCAGGAGGCGGAGCAGGCCAGTCGCAAGGCGTTAGAACTCGCTCCCGATCTTGCCGAAGCGCATGTTGCTCACGGTCTGGCTGTGTCGTTGAAAGGCCGTTTTGATGAGGCGGAGAATGATTTCAAGAAGGCGATCGAGCTGAATCCCAGACTGTTTGAGGCCTACTATTTCTACGGCCGAAGCGTGTTTGCAGAAGGTGACCTCGAAAGGGCAGCGGACCTTTTCCTTAAAGCTGCTGAGGTCCGCCCGGAAGACTACCAGGCTCCTGCACTGCTCGCTGTTGTCTATCGAGGGTTGGGGCAATCAGAAAACGTGAGAGCTTCCAGTCAGCGCCTTCTAGAGTTGGTGGAAAACCACTTGCAGCGAGATCCAAATGATGTGCGGGCAACCTATTTCCGTGCGGGTGCTCTGGCAGAATTGGGTCGCAAGGAGGAATCGCTTGAGTGCGCAAACCGTGCTCTGGAAATGGAGCCTGACGACCCGGCTGTCCTGTACAACATAGCCTGCGTTTTCGTCACGGCCGGGGAACTCGATGATGCAATAGCTTTCTTGGAGAGAGCTGTAGAGCTTGGGTTCTCTCACCTTGAGTGGATTGAAAACGATCCTGACCTTGACCCTCTCCGCGACCAGCCTCGATTCAAGGCGCTTCTCGAGAAGCTGAAGTAGCCACTTGGTGAGAAGGGCGGGCTAACCTTCTGAATTCGGACGGAACGGTTTCAGCTTCTCGCTTCGAGACGGATGTCTGAGCTTTCGCAAAGCCTTACACTCGATTTGGCGGATTCGCTCGCGGGTGACTGAGAAGCGTTTGCCGACTTCTTCCAGAGTACACTCGCTCCCATTTCCAATGCCGAAACGCATCCGGACGACTTCCTCCTCGCGTGGAGTCAAACTCCGGAGCACCGCAGCAGTTTGATCCATCAGATTCAGTCCGATGGCTACCTCCGCCGGCGATCTTTCCCCAGGGTCTTCAATGAAGTCTCCCAACTGGCTGTCCTCTTCGCTCCCAATTGGTGTCTGCAGAGAAACTGGCTGTTGAGCAATCTTGAGGACGGTTCGGACCTGCTTCACCGAGATATCCATTTCCACGGCTATCTCTTCCTGAGTGGGTTCCCTGCCAAACTTTTTGACCAGCGCCCGGGAGGTCTTGTACAACTTGTTGATCGTTTCCACCATGTGCACGGGTACACGGATCGTGCGGGCCTGATCGGCGATAGCTCGAGTGATGGCTTGTCTAATCCACCAGTGAGCGTAGGTCGAAAACTTGTAACCTCTCTGATACTCGAACTTATCCACCGCTTTCATCAGACCGATGTTGCCTTCCTGGATCAAGTCCTGGAATTCGACACCGCGGTTGTAGTACTTCTTCGCGATCGAAACCACCAGACGCAGATTGGCTTCGACAAGCTCTCTCTTGGCAACATCTGCCTCCAACTCGCTGCGCTTAATCCTGCTCAAAGTGCGTTTCAGTTCGACTGGACTGACTTGGAGCTCTTCTTCAATTTCACGCAGTTCTTTTTCTATTTCCCTGAGGCGCAGCTTGTTCTTCTTAGAGTCTTCGAGTGTCCAGGTTGATGGATCAGCCTCTTTACACCCTCTTGCTTCTCTCTCAAGGCGGAGGGTCCGACGTACGATCTGCTCAATGTCATCCACCAACTGCTCTTGTATCGGTTCGCTCAACTCCATCGCCCGAATCCGGCGAGCGATCAGAATGCGACAACGGGCGGATCGCCAAGCTAGTCCACGGCGTTTCGCAGCACCCCTCGCTTTACGCAGCTCTCTCCGAAGGTTGGTAGCTTCTTCCTCCCGCAGTTCAATTTCGCTGATTTGTTCCAGGATCTCGCAGCGTCTCGACTCAAGGATCTCTTCAGTCCGGTCCTCCTTGCTGAATTTGATCAGTTCATGGACTCGCAGTTCGCCCTCCCTCAGTTGCTCACCAAATCGAAGGATTGCAACCACCACCGCATTCGACAGGGATAAGGCCCGCAGTACAGCATTCCGAGACGTCTCGATTCGTTTCGCAAGTTCAACTTCGGCTTGGCGCGTCAAGAGGGGAACCGTGCCCATTTCTCGCAAGTACAGTCGAATTGGGTCAGCGCTCGGGTCGAGGTTCCCAAGGGCGGGAGTGCTCTTGTGACTCGGTTCTGGCGTTGGGTTTACCGCCCTGAACTCGGACAGGATCCCCTTATGAGCCACTTCGGAAGAAAGGTTCGAATCTCCATCCTCATCATCGTCAGAACGAAAATGGGATTCACCCAGTTTTGCCGGTGAATTGCTTTCTTCCACGGAGAGCCCGTCATCCACCTCGCTACGGGGCCACGCTGTGATTTCGTCGTTATTACCGTTGGCCGACACCGTTCGTATCCTCCTTAAGGGATCGTGTTAGTAAACTAGCATAGCAGACACCAGGCTTTTTCATTGCGTATGTAAGGCACAATCGACCAGAAAGAAAAAATTCCTGCGGACTAAAATGGAAGAGAATCCGTCCCTCCTGCCCAGTGTTCAAGGCAAGATGCACGGAAAGCCACCCATTGATATTGTACCATCCTATTTGTGTGGGTAGGGCTGCACACCTTTAGTGACTGTGCGGCCGATCCTGTGTCGGCGCACAACTTGGCTCGCTCCGCTACCCTCCCTGTTGTGTGCCCAAACCAACCATGAGTCCGACTTTTCTTGACTTGTAGGCATATTCAGGAGTATCCTTTAGGGGCTTCGTCAGTCTAAGGTCTCCTGAAGAAGCTCTTAATCTTAAGTAGAAAAGATATTCGATGACCTGTCTAAAAAGCCTCACCTTGTGAAATATACCCAAAGAATAATAATCAGACCGTGGCATCAGTCGATAGCTTTTCCATGTTCTGCCTCTATTGCGGTCAGCATCTCAGGGTCGAAGGCGCATTCATTCTCTGGGAGGAGAACATGAACAGCAAGAAACTGTATGTAGGTGGTTTGCCCTATTCGATCTCGGATAGGCAACTGGAGGAACTATTCGCTGCGCACGGAACCGTTGAATCAGCCCGTGTAATCACGGATAGAATGACGGGTCGGTCCAAGGGATTCGGTTTCGTTGAGATGAGCTCTCAGTCCGAAGCTGAAGAGGCCATTGAGAAACTGAATCAGACTGACATGGAAGGCCGGTCTATCACCGTTAATGAAGCCAAACCGCGAGAGCCTCGCAGAGGCCCGGGCGGCGGCGGCGGCGGCGGTCGGGGTGGCTACGGCGGCGGCGGCGGCGGCGGCGGCGGCCGAGATCGCTGGTAGTAGAACTCCTGTGCATTAGGGCGTGGGGCCGATTTCGGCAACACACCCAATAGTTTAGGGGCGTCCAATCGGGGCGCCCCTTCCCTCCCCTGCCTCTTACCCCCAAGCTGGTTAGCAACGATCCGAAACTGATCAACCGTTGGATCGGTACTGCCTCACCCTGACTGCAAAGCTAAGACAGTCACCATTTGGTGCATGTAGGAAGTGGAATCTGCTTCTCGGAGGAGAAAGCGGAATCTCACGCATCCGCACTCCAAAGGTAAACCCTTGATGCTTGGTAATTCTTGGTGGCCCTTGTGGTTTGAATTATCCGGGCTAAGGAGTTCACCTGGCCCGAGCCTCGGGTAGTTGAGCATACATAAGGGTGGCCTGTTTCTGTCTCACGTAAAGATAGGGCGCCCTCGCAAGACCAGGTTCGGTGTTGGATGGGTCCACACTGAAATTACTCGACACGAACTCGGCCAGGAATTCCGGAATTGCTGCTCCCCGCACAGGCTCCCAAACGACAATGGTCGGTCGATCATCCGGTCGGATGCTTTCCATCTTGAAAGGTACGATCACTTGACTGGTCGGAAAACTGAGCCGCATATTCCCGCCCAGGACCTGATGCTCAGCCACTATGGTGCCTTCGGAGAATCCCGCTTTCCGGAGGCTGTCAGCGATATCCGGAGTTGGATAGTTGAGCGGCAATACTCTGTCAAATAGGCCGGCCATTGGGATTCGCGCATGCAAAATCGTCAAGGCTAGAAGAGAAGTCATACTCGTCACGATGACGAACTTCCTAAAAACTGACCTGTCGACCCATCGATCTGCAATCGCAAGCAGGTAGATCGGGACGAAGAACAGCAAAGGCTCCAGCCAACGGTCCTTGAACTGGGTCGCCTCAGTAATCACAACGATAAAAACGCAGAACAGCAAGGCTATGGCAATGGTCCGCCCCAAAATTGAAGAGACTTCGATCACTTCACGTGACTTTTCACCCCTGTCCGATCCTTTCAGGAACCAATAGAAACAAACGATTAGCAAGCCGATAAAACTCACAACCGCCAGGAGAAATGATAGCAAGCCTTCGGCAACAGGCATGAATGTTCCTACTGAACGGTCAGGGGCGAGTTTAGTGGCCAATTCAGAAAGATAAGAATGGTTCTGAAGAAACCACAATCCATGAGGGATCAGCACCACTGTGAAGACCAGACAACTCAGCCCAGATTTCCAACTGAACAGCCGCTTGCGGCCAATGTTCGTTGAGAGGCCGGCTAGACCCAGTGCTCCCGCGAACAAGACAAAGTTGTAGTAGCTGAGTATTCCCAAGCCGGCAATAAGGCCAAGCCCAATGTAGTTCCCCAGAGAGGGTTCTTTCAAAAGCCTCAAGAAGAGCAACAGGGTCAGACTGGCCATCAGTGTCGCCAATACGCTATGCGACTGGCTCCGCAGCGCTTCCCAGGCGAAGGTGGGAATAAGGAAGAGCGACAGCGAAGCAACAAGTGCGGTCTTCTGATCTCTTAGAACCTCTTTCGCGCAGAGGTATACCGAAAGATAGATCCCAAACAGCAGAAGATTCTTGACCAGTGCAAGGACAAACAGGTGTACACCAAAGACCGAAAAGAGCGCCGCCTGTATCCAGGGATACAAGGGTGGCGGATTACTGTAACCCCAAGCCATCACTTGGGTCACTACGACCATTTCCGACTCGTCGAACGCCAGGCTTGGGGATATCAGGACGCGGAGAACCAGGTTAGCAAGAAAGTAGACGCCCAGGAGGAGGAGCACGTTGTTTCTGAGCTGTTTATCATTTTCCGGTTGCAACGGTCCGCTCTATCCTTTCATTGTTTCGAAGTATCGACTCCAATATACCTGCATAACCCCTAATGAGGAATCAGCCACCCTACGGCGACACAATTCTCGATTGGCTTCTGCTCCAACAGGGGGAGCAGAAAGGAGAGAACCCTGTGCCGTCGCCCCCATAACTGGTACCATCTGCCGGCGACGGACTGATGAAGCTCTTTAAGGTTGAGCACGCCGTCGCAGCACCCGGGGCTTTGGTAGGAGCAAGCAACTTCTTTGAACTGTCTGTTGTGCAGGACCGAATGGAATGCAACCTGAGGTTGAGTTTAATGAATCTCGTGACCAACATTGGCATCACTCTTTTTGTGATTACTCTAACCGCGATTCATGCTAGCCCGGCTTCCTATCCTGGGGTTGGGCGCCAGGCCGAATCGAGTCAAGACGGTGGCACGACCGACTTCGTTCTCATTATTACCGGAGGAGAATTGCTGCGCGGCCTCTATGCGGATAGCCATACGCAGTTCATCACCCGCACCCTGGTTCCGCTGGGCTGTCGCTGCGTTGCTTCACTCTGCGTGGGAGATAAGCGTCGGGATCTGAAGGACGCCCTTGTCTATGCAAAGCAACACGCACCCTTGATCATTGTAACGGGTGGGCTGGGCCCGACAGCCGACGACATCACCCGGGAAGTTGTAGCTGAATTAACCGGCATACGTCTCAGAGAACACCCCGAAGCCCTGGCTGATCTCGAGAAGCGGTTTGCCGGCTCAGGTCGTGAGCTTCGTGGCAATCTTCGGCGCCAAGCGCTTACACCGGTAAAAGGAACCTACCTACCCAACCCCTCAGGTACCGCTGTTGGATTAGTCTTCGACACTGAAGAGCAGGTCCTTGTCGCACTTCCCGGCCCGCCCCGTGAACTAAGGCCGATGCTCTCCAACGAACTTGTCCCCTATCTTTCAAAACGATTCGGGATTCGATCCATCGGATCTTCCCTGCAGATGCGTTTCATCGGTATCGGAGAATCGAGTATCGACCAGGCAATTCAGGATCACCTGACCCTGCCCAAAGATCTGGTTATCTCTTCCCTGTTCGAACAGGGTCGCGTCGATCTGACATTCTCACTCCCAGGGGATACAGAAACAGACGAAGCCCGTCTGAGAGATCTGGAGAGGCAACTGATGCCTCACATCGGCGAGTATATGTACTCGGACGATGGGTCCACCCTGGAGGAACAGGTCGTCAAACTGCTGGCTGAAAACCAACTCACGCTCGCCTTGGCCGAAGTGGGCAGTGGCGGAGCTGTTGCAGCCAGCCTGAGTGACATCAAAGATGTCTCTCTGCATGTGCTCGGCGGTGTCGTTTCAACCAGTGACGCGAACATGGCCTCGGCACTCAAAGTACCTGTGCCCAAGTTCGCTCAGCGCAGCCCGATGGACGATTCCCAAGCCAAAGCAATGGCAAACCGTGTCCGCGAATCACTCGGCAGCCGATGGGGCCTCGCTGTCACTGAGCCACACGTCTCGGGAGACGGACGATCCTTTGTTTGGCTCGCTTTAAGCAAGCAGGAAAAAGGGTTCTCCTCGAGACGAATCTACCTTCGCGGCCAAGGTCAGACAATGCGCAACCGCTTGGTAAGCAGTGTACTCGATTCTATTCGAAAAGAGTTTCTCGAGGAGAAACAGTCTCGGGATTAATGAGTTTACTCCGCTGAAATCCGCACCCCATCATGCTCCCGACGGCAGATAGACCGGCCGTTCGGGCAAATCGTCAATGATACGTCGCGTATTCGGGTCAAAGCCCATGACCTTGCCCTGCCGGTACGATTCCACTCCAAGCTTAATCGCAACCATCACTTGGTAGCCCCTGAGCACGTTATAGACAGGTTCCTCCCGCGTTCGCATGCAGTCGAGCCAATCATCCGCCAGGTCTTTCCCCCGTTCCGAGTCAATTGTCACTTCAGTCTGGCCGCCGTTGGCCTCCTTGAACTCTTTTTCAAACTGGCGTTCAGCCTTGATTGAAGCGTAGATTCTCGGCGGTCCTCTCCTGGGCCCGCGGGTCTGATCTCCCATCGAGTCCCCGACAGGGGCCGATGCCCTCAACACTTCCAGAGTACCCCAGTTTCCATAAACAGTAAGCGGAGCCGATCTTGAGTTGGCCATACACGAAATCATGTTGATGGAGTATTCACCCGGATATTCCACCATGGTCATATAGACATCGGGAACCTCACGGTTCTTCTGAACATAGATGCCACCGGCACCAGTTGCCCGAGTGGGGAAATCGAACCCTATCATTGTCGACATGGTCCCAAGGCGGTGATAGAGAAGATCCGTGGCATTTCCACCGGAGTAGTCCCAGAACTTCCGCCAGCGAAAGTACCGTTCCGCGCTAAACGCCCGCTTCGGGGCAGAACCCAGCCACATCTCCCAGTCGAGGTTATTCTCGCTGACTTCGGCATCCGGCCAATGTCTGCCACCTATTCCGGGAATTGGGTAATCCCACATCCCCTCCCGTGTGTTCCTGTTGTAGCTGATCAAGCCCCAGAGAACCTTACCCATTTTCCCGTTGCTGATGTACTCATGGATCTTCCAGTTCAGCTGTTCGGCCGGGCCAGACCCACCCACCTGTAACACCCTTTCAGTCTGGTTAACGACATTGTGCAACTTGGCAGCCTCTTCAACAGTGTAGGTCATGGGCTTTTCCAGGTAGACATCCTTGCCTGCCTGGCAGGCCTCACTGGCCATCTTGTAGTGCCAATGATCGGGAACGGCAAGCACGACGCCGTCAATATCAGAGCGCTGTAAGACCTCGCGGTAATCCCGAGTGGTTGAGAGGCCACCCGTCAACTCCTTACCGTGTTGGACCCGGGGTTCCCATACATCGCAAAGCACCGAATACTCAAAATCGTTCTTCTCCTCTTTCCGCTTCTTGAAGGCCCGCTGCAGGAGACCCAGAAACTGCATACCGCAGCCGACAAAGGCCAGATTAATGCGGTCATTGGCTCCCAAGACACGGCCAGTAACCTTGGTGATTGGCTTGGCCGCTGTTGTTCCCACAGCGTGAGCGGCCACTGGAACGGACGCAACCGCGCCAATGGCCGAACTCAGAAAGTCTCGGCGGGAAGGTTGAGAAGAGTTCTCATTTGTCAGTTCTTTCTTACTCATAGGGGATCTCCTTATAGTCGTCAGTTTCCAGCAACAAATTTCCAAGACAACTATCGCTCGAATGCTCCAGGTTGTAAACAGCAGAAAGGAAAAAGCCGCTTCGAAAAACGGAGCTGAAATACGGCTGCTCTGCGTTATGATTAGCTGGAAAGCACTCGCGAACAGACCTGGATCAGAAACTTGGAGAGAGGCGGGTCCTTGTCTTGGGTCTTGGGGGCCCGTTGCTCAAACCGAAGAAGCGGAAGTTCGAAGTTCGAGCTTCGGATTTCGAGCTTCGAGCTTGCGCTGTTGCGGTTTGCCCCTGACGGTTCCGGTGCTTTCCGTGGTTCAATGGAGTGGTGGAGATGAAAGTAAAACGGAATGGAGGAACGGGAATGCAAGAGAAGATTCTGCGAATGGCTGTTATCACACTGGGGATTGCACTATTGGGCGGCAACTCTATTTGGGGACAGGATCTCCTGACCACGGCCCATCCAAAGACTGACGGGTGGAAAAACCTTTTCGAAGAGGATCTGTCCAATGCGGTATTCGAGCCGGGCGGATGGGTCATTGAAAGCGGTGTCCTCCGAGCGGAAGACCATGGAACGATCTGGACCCAGGATTCCTACGGAAACTTCGTTTTGGATCTTGAATTCCGAGTCGCAGCCGGCGCCAACAGCGGGGTGTTTCTACGGGCCGGCGATATTCACAATGTCCTGTCCGCCCTTGAGGTGCAGGTCCACGAAACGGCAGATGCGAGCAAATACGGAATGGTCGGTGCTATTTACGATGCGAAGGCACCCAGCAAGAGCATGGCCAAGCCTGCCGGAGAGTGGAATCGCTTCACGATCACCTGCTGGGACAGCAGAATCTATCTCGTGTTCAACGGGGAACAGGTCATCAACATCGACTTGGAGGACTGGAAAGAGGCCCACAAGAATCCTGACGGGACTCGAAACAAGTTCAGTAAGCCTTTGAAGGACTATGCGCGGCGTGGGCCGATTGGCTTCCAGGGAATCCATGGCCAAGAGGGAAAAGCCGTCTGGTTCAGGAACCTCAAGATCAAGGTGTTGGATTAACCTGCTCTTCGCACCAGCTCAATACTACCGCGAAACACCAGCGGCTCGCCTGAGACGAGTTCGTTGCGACTATATAGCGGTTGGCGCATCTTTCTATCCGTCAGAATCCAACGGACAGAGTGTTGTTATGAGCAAAGCAGAACCTTTTCAGAATTCACTCGAAACCTCGGGTGACTCTCTTACGGACTGC
>JAUWTT010000075.1 GCA_030614585.1 Acidobacteriota bacterium | reverse complement strand
CCGGCCCCTGCCCCCCCTGCCGTGCAAACTCCTGGAATTCCCCGAGCCACCTCGCCCCATCCGCCATATGTTGTTTCACGAAAGCCATGAAACAGATAAACCGCTCGAGGCCCCTACGTTCCACTGCGTGTTCCATGCCACATGCAGTGGACTCTGCCTGCCCAGGCTCCAGACCCAGCACATCCTGCAGAAAATCCTTCAAAATGCGATGGCGTAGGGCGAGTTCTTCGGCCCGTTTCTGGCCTTCCGGCACCAGCGTTACAACCTCGTACGGCTGGTAGTTGATCAATCCCTTTTCAGCGAGACTTCGCAGTGCCGCTGTGACTGTTGATTTAGCCACACCTTGAAGCCGGGCTATATCCCGCGGCCGCGCCACCCGTCTCTCTTTTTCGAGCCGGTAGATGGCAAGCAGATAATCCTCCAGAGTGGGAGTGAGTGTTAAATCCATGTGAGCTGAAATCTCCTTGGTATTCGAGTCATCAAACTTTATATTAGCACTCGAATAACTTCAACACAAGTAAAACAGGCAAATTGGTGATGGACAGAGGTCATTCAGTCAAGTTGGGGGGAAACGAAGCGCTCCCGGGCAATCTTCTCGGCATGTTCGACTATGAGTGTTGCGTTTCTCTCTTCCACAGCATCAACGGTCAGGTCGAGCAGAGCCGCAAGTCTTTGTCGAAGTACCCCGACCCCAGATTCTTCGTAGTGGCTCAAGTGCGCACGTTCCGCCACCCGAGACGACTTGGCCAAGATCCCCTCGGCCTTTTGTTTCAAGAGTTCATCAATGACCATCTTCCTACCTCCCTACATACCCACCAAGCCGCGCGGCTGACTCCATTTTATTGTCTGCCACGACTCATCTCCGTAATGGCTCTGACATATAGTCTTGAAGCAAAAAGTATGCCAGAACATACGGCTTCGACAACGCTTTTAGACTATGGTCAAAAAGGGGATTATTCGCAGTCGAAGGAGAGTGACACAAAGAAGGTGACGCAATTTGCAAGGGATCGAGATCACGACGTGTAGGACTCTGCCACACACCCTTTTGCCGCCTCACTCAGGCGCACCTTACTGGTGGCTGGTGGACCTAAGAACAGCAGGACTTTGGTTGAGTGTACAAGACAAATCGGTTTCTTGGTACCCAAAATGCTGGTTGACAGAATGGAATGCATTCGCAAGGTCGATCCGAGACGAACTGGTCCAGCGGATTGAGGAAGTATTGTCGGGGCTGCCGCGTGCCGCATAGAGTCACAGGCGCGCGATGCTTCCGTAGGAGGAATTACCTATGGAGATAAGAAACATACTTCTTCCAACAGATTTTTCGGAGTCGGCGGGTCGTGCTTTGCCCCACGCTCTGGCACTGGCTGCTAGATTCGATGCGCAGATTACAGTGCTTCATGTACAGGTCCCGTATGCGAACGATCCCAAAGACCCGCATTATTTCTTCTTCAACGAAGATCAATACGCTGAATACGTTGAAGACCAAGTGCAGCAGATCCTGGACAGAATCGAACCCAATCGCCAGGTTAGCACTGCTGTCTCCAGTGCTGTTAACCCTGCGCTAGGCATCTTACATTACCTTGAACGAAACCCAGTGGACGCATTGGTGATGGGTTCCCATGGGCACTCGGCCTTGGGGCGTTTCTTCCTCGGATCTGTCACTGAGAAAGTGGTGCGACACGCTCGCTGCCCGGTGCTGACGGTGGCTTGCCAACGAGAGAATTGCCGAAACAATCCCTCGTTTCGGAAAATCCTAGCCGCTTTTGATTTCTCGGAGCATTCCATCGAAGCAGTTCGACACGCTAGAGAGCTAGCTCGTAGGTATGAAGCTGATCTTCAAGTTCTCTACGTTCTTACACAGCAAATCCAACCGCGGGTCCAAAAACTCTTAAAAAACGGCTTTGATGAGCAGCTGCCCGAGTTAGCAGCGCTCGCCAGAGAGGCGCTAAGTGAAACCCTTAAAGAACAAGGCCTCAGAGATTTGAATACTCACGTGGAGGTCGGCGAGAGTAACGGTAGAGCCTCCGAGGGGATTGTGAACTTTGCCCGGAAAACTCTCGTGGACTTGATTGTCATCGGGAGGCACGGCCTAACAGGCATAGAGAAAGTGCTGCTAGGTAGCACTACCGAGAGAGTTGTCAGAACAGCACCCTGCCCTGTTCTAACCATCCACAAAACCAGGGCGTGACACAGACTCAGTACGACCAAGGGTGAGAGAAATCGGCCCACTGGCCATGGTCTATTTATTAGCCGGCGTTCTCTTCCGGGAAGTGAGGCAAGTTTAGAGAGGCCCTGCACTTGTGTGAGACCCAATCAACGACCTTTCGTCATGAGAACAGCGGTGGCGACTATCTCCCGAGTCATACCTTCTTCTCACCGATAAGTGCCATTCTCACGAGCAACTTGAAGCACCGCATTGGGCTCCTTCAGGCGGCCCTGTTTGGTCTGAATCAGAGCATCAGGCAAGCTCTCAAAAGGGAACACCGTAACTCCCATTTCCAGGTCAAGGTCCTCCGCCAAAACGAGAAACTCACGCGCGTCCGTCATGTTCACGTTGTACAGGGTTCTGATAGACCTCCCCCAAAGATTGGCGCTGTAATCCCGAATGACAATGGAGGATGAGCTGACGGGTGCCATCACCAAAGTGCCGCCTGCCTGTAGTTGTGCAAGGGCAGGCTCCACCAAGTTCCCCGCAGGCGGAAAGAGGACAGCCGCGTCTAGTCGATTGGGCATCGTCTCTTTTGAAGCATCTCCTGCCCAGTCCGCTCCTTCTTGTCTGGCACGCTGGATGTGATCCGGGGAACGCGTGCTCACGTAGGTCCGTATGCCGAGTTTTTGGGCGACCTTGGAAACGTAGTAGGCTGTCGGACCAAATCCGTACAGGCCGAGCTTGTCACCTTCTCGAGCTTCGGCGAGTTTGAAGGCAGCGTACCCAGCTATCCCGGGGCACAGGAGAGGCGCAATCTTTTCAGGGGACGAGCGAAGATTCTCGAGGGAAAGTGCATTCCTTTCCGGGACAATCATGTACTCCGCAAAGCCGCCATCCTTGTCCCAGCCAGTGCATTTAATATTGGAACAGTAGTTTTCGGCTCCAGAAAGACAGTACTTGCAGCTGTTGCAGGAGCTGTGCAACCAACAGGCCCCTACTTTCTCGCCTATGTTGAAACTGCCAACACCTTTTCCGACCTGGTCAACGACACCTACAACCTCGTGACCGAGGACAATGGGCTTCTTCTTAAGAGGGAGATCTCCCTCAACGATGTGAATATCAGTTCTACAAATGCCACAAACGAGTACCCTAATTCGTAGTTCAGACTCCGCCGGACGCGGAGTGGCAACCTCCACAAGGCTTAGTGGCCCATCCTCAATAGCAGCTTGCTGATCAAGTATCCACGCTCTCATTGGTTTCTCTTAGGAAACACGCACTCCCCCGGCGTAACGGTTTCTAAGCGGTTCGTCCACATCCGCCCAGCCGATTTCTAACGCTGCTGGAAGTGACTCTAGTATTGCACGAGCAGTAAGCTCACTTTGTCGGTTGTGCTTGACACTTAGGTCCACCGCAAAGCCGTGAGCAAAGACACCAGTCCTTACTACTTCGTTCAGGGGAAGCCGGGGGCTGAACATGGAAGCCACTGCCCCTGCCAAGACATCCGACGACCCTGCCCTTGTGAGAGAACCGCCCCCGCTGAGATTGAGGTAGACTCTCCGGTCTGGGCACCCAACGAGTGAGTGAAAGCCTTCAAGGACAATAACGGCGTTTAGTTCCTTGGCTGTACGTTGCAGCACGTCTATTCTGTTTTTCTCCAGATAGCTTAGAGTTTCCCCTGTGATTCTGGACATTTGGCTCAAAGTGGAGACGAGTACTGTCCCGGCCTTCCTCTGGAAAACCGATTCGACGTAGCCCGGAATCGCTGCCAACCAGTCTCCGTAAAGGATCAGTGGTTTCTCAATCGTTCGTACCAGTTCCTGCTGGAGCCGCAATGTTTTTTCATCGGCGGGCAAGCCGGGTCCAAGGATCACCAAATCGGTGGTCGCCGCTAGCTGCAGAAGGCTGGACCTGTTGCTAGGAGAAATGCATCCAGAATTAGTAGCCTTCTGAGGAACAACTACTACGCCAGTTTCCTTGCCGGCGATGCCTGCCCCGACGGATTCTGGTAGTGCTAGGAAAGCATTGGCGCCACTCACTCTCAGAAAGGTTAATGCTGCCAAATGTGAAGCCGCAAAAGTATTGGGGTCAGCTCCGACGAACAGTGCCCCTCCCCGATCTTTCCAATCAGGAGCGGGTCGCCAAGTCGCGGGCGAGTTGACCTCGATTCTCAACGATTGTCCATCATAGAGGGAGGGAGGAAAGGAAATGTGGGACACATACAGCCGGCCACAGAATTCGTATCCAGGGAAGAGAAGGCTCCCTATTTTGGGAAGGCCAAAAGTTACGGTGCAAGTCGCTCTAACCGCTGCACCCATCACCTGGCCGGTATCACCGTGGATTCCCGAGGGAATATCGATACTCAGAACAGGCTTCCCGCTTTCATTGAGAACTTCGATGACCTCACGATGTAGCCCTTGGACAGTTCTCGTCAGACCTGTTCCGAAAATCGCGTCTGCGACAACGTCAAAACCATCCAACTCAGCGCTCAGCGATTCAATAGACTCAAGCCGTGTTATCTTGACCGGCATGCGAGTGAGTATGTCAAGATTCATCTTGGCAGCACCTCGGAATCGGTCGAGGTCGCCTAGTATAAAAACGTTGACATCCCCGCCATTCGAACGGATCTTTCTCGCAAGCACAAAACCGTCACCGGCGTTGTTGCCGGCGCCACACAAGACTACGCATCTCCTTTCCTCAATATCGAACTGATTCGACAGAACGGTGTAAGCGGCGTGACCTGCGTTTTCCATCAACAACTCTGCGCGGATGCCGAACCGCCGGATAGCAATCTGATCAAGTTCCCTCATTTCAGAGACTGTACTTATCTTCATTTCCCGATCTTCTCTCCGCCAAGGAATTGCTATTCTTACACCGTCCCCCTTGCAAAAGGCCTGCCAGAAGAAGATGGGTAGGTATGTTCGTCTCTAACTCACTCTTAAAGCGTCAATTAGAGGGATATGAAATGTCAGACGCGTCGCACATTACTGCAAATCGCACAGCAGCAACCCAGTCGATACTTGCGTTATGCATCTGTGGTCCTCCGATTCCTAATAGTCCGGAGTCCGAAGTGTAGTGCCCGAGCAGACAGGTCTATGGATTGCGCAAGATTTTGCCGGGAGCGTGGGAGTAGCCCAGATCGCGGCGAGGCTGATTCAATTTTGCGGATCGCAGCATTCGTCCTGACCTTTGGCTGCAGTGAGATAGTTCCGCTCGTAATAGCCGTTAAGCCACGTACTATACCGGCTACACAAGGTTGAGATTTGCCCCATTCCCTTCCCGGCGGTTGGACTGCCACACTTGGGGCAGCAAGCATCCGGCAGAATATGGCTCTCGATCAACTGCTAATCAGAACGTCGGATCAAGAGCTCCCCGCCTACCGGGCGAAGCGCCACACGAGCTTCGCGGCCACGGTAGTGGAGGCGGGACGCCGGCCAATGTCAAGCATCTCGACTCCGCGGTTGACGATAAAAAACAGGTCCGTACCCGGTTTGGGGATCCAATTGATCCTGAAATTGAGGAGCATGCGCTGGTCATCACTGTTCCACTGGCCGAAAACCGCGCCGAACAGGCTCGGGCTGAAGGCAAAGTCGGCGCGACTTCCTATCTCTTTTACCTGAAAGGCCCCACCCGGCAGAGAGATCCAGTTCCTTTGATAGTCGGCCGATAGGCTCAAGTACTTGTTGGTTCGCCAAATGAGCATTGTCCCCAGCTGGGTCCGGTCCCCGTCGAAGAAACCGTTCCAGCTAAATCTCAATCGCATGGAGAGAGGGCGTCCCGAGAACGTGGAACCCTGGATTTCATATCGTGTGAACCAGTATTCACCCGGAGGTATCACCACGCCGTCGGAGATCTCAAACTCCTCCACCAGGTTCTCCGCCAGACGCTGAATGTTGAACTCCACGAATTCTCCATTCTTGGTCTCGAAGCCGAGGGGGCGGAACTCGGCGCTGAAGCTCTGCATCTCACGGGTGTGGTCGTCAATGGAGTAGTGGATGTCCACAGGCTTGACTTCGGCTCTCTGGATCCAGGGAATGAACTTGGGACGGGGGTTGAACTGGACTTCCGTGTAGAACGTCTGATAAGCCCTGCGGCGCAAGAACCCGACCTCCGGATTGAAACCCGGCCCAGCACGCTCCCACGAGGCGTCGACCTCGAGGAAGTCGTTCGGGAATCTCAGGAAGAGGTGTTGGGCCGTGCCGGTCCGGACCTCTTCATCGGAAGTGAAGCTGCCCACAAGCGCCGCCCCGGCCGCGAAATTCTTGTCGCCGAACAGGCGGGACGTGGCGTAGTGGAAGTCAGCTCCATAGACCGTGTTGACCCGTCCCGGCTGGATCTTGGTGGTACTGATGATGCCGACGGTGGACTCCTCCAGCACGTCCTGTTTCCAGCGGAGTACGGTGAAGTTCGTCGAGGGCGTGTCGCCCAACTCCGAAGTCTGCAGGGACATGGCTCCCAGGGTGTTTCGGCCGAACTTGCCGAACAGACGTGCCCCGCCGAGAATCGTGACCGGGAAACCTTGGTCGTCCAGACCGATCCGCCGACTGTAGAAGGGATAGATGCGCCGGCCCATGTTGAACTCGAAGAAGTCCCGGCCTTCCAGGAAGAACTCCCGTTTCTCGGGAAAAAACAGCGAGAACCGCGTCAGATTCACCTGGGCCCGATCCGATTCCACCTGGGCGAAATCAGGATTGACGGTCAGGTTCAGCTTGAGCGCCGGAGAAGGGAGATAATTGATGTCGCCGCCGACATCGAACAGGTTCTTGCGGCCCAGATCGTGTTGCTTCGCCAACCCGGCCAGGAGGTAGGGCTTGAATTCCAGGAGGTTGCTGCTCGTAAGGTCTTGGAGGCCCGTCAGAACACCGGCCCGTGTCACCATCTCAAGTTCCGAGTCCCGTGACCAACCCTGCCAGAGCACCTGCTCCCGCTTGCGCCGAATATTGCGCTCGAAATTGATGCCCCAGGACTGTTCGGCCAGCAAACGGAACTTCAGTGTCGAAAAAGGAATGGCGAACTCGGCAAACCAGCCTTCGGTCGTCACTCGCGTGTCCAAGTACCAGACGCCTTCCCAGTCGCTGTTCACACGGCGCCCGTTGTCCTCCACGAGGGCGTCCGCCTTGGCTCCGTTGGGGTTGGTGACGAACAGATAGCCGTTGCGATCGTCATTGTACGTATCGATGATGATCTCGAAGTTGTCGTCCGTGTCGAAGTCGAAATCGCGCTGCATTTTGCGGGCGATGATCCCTTTCGGGTTCCGGTCATAGCCCCAGAATCCGATGTAGAGGTTACGCTCATCATAAAGGATCGCGACCTCGGTCCGTTCAGTGACGGGATCGCCTTCACTCAGCTCGCGCTGAGTAAAGTTGTGGATGTGTGTCGCCTGCTCCCATGCGGGCTCGTTGAGGTCGCCGTCGATTCGGATCGACTCGGTGATGCGGTAGGCATGGATCTCGCTGGGCTCACTGACTTGGGCCACTACGGGGGCGGACACAAACGAGGCTCCAACCGCCGCCAGCACCCAGGCAATGACTGGGGCAACGCACATGCGGTTGACACGCGGGCGTAAGGGGACCATCGCGCTCCTAACGAAGATGCACGTTGGTGTCCAGCGGGTTGCCTTGCCTCGAGATACGACCACTTTGTGTTTCCCGGATCCCCCTGGGAGCAGCTCGGCGGAGGCAAGAGGTTTCACCTTCGAATCTTCCTCGACCGCGGACGGATGCTTTCCTTTCCTGTTTGACACAACAGTTTCTACTACGAAGAGTGTCATCCTATTCTTCCGGTTGACCCGATGCCAGTCCCGGCCACCACAATCTGCACAAGGCCTTGCGAATCATCCGAATACTGGAAGCCCTCGCGATTCACAAATGGCCGTCGAGGTAAGGAAGTCTGAGCCTGGGGTGGAGCGAAGCGGAACCCCAGGTTTCGAATCCGAGGGTGATGGAAGCCCCTAAGGGCAACACATTTCGGAAGAACCGTTCCGGGCAACAGACCGCTGAAACACGCCAATGGAGCCCGCCAGGAATCGACTGTACAAAGCCACGTTATGAATCTGTATTGTTGCAGAATGCGACTTCAGACTTGGCCTTGATCACCACAAACCCGCCGTCGCCATATCCTTCTTTGAAAAGCTGGATCTGGCGAATAGATCGCAGGTCTCCGAAAACAGTTTGGACAACTTCAATTTCACCAAATCCGTTTTGCTGAAACCACTCTTCATACTCGTCCAGGTATTCGTCAAAGGGCTGCGTTCTTGGCATATTCGTTTCTCTGGAATCTAGAAGTGCTCAAGGGTCTGTTGCTCAAACGAAATGGAACGCAGTACTGAACCCCCGGTCTGGAATCCCGAGGCTCCGTATCGAGAAAACGTGGTGTTTCTGCGGCTTTGGTTGAAAATAGCCATCATTTTCATACGGAGCCGGGCCCTTTCAGGGTCCGGGCATCTCGGTCTTTCGTTTGGGCAACACGCCCTCAATGTTCGGCATTCTGGCCCAGTGATGCACAATGGCGGTGTTCAGCGGTTATTGGAGGTGCCGTCTGGGAAGACTCCTCAGATAGAACGTCTTGCCACGATATTCTGTCTTGATCAGTTTGCCTTCGGAGACCAGTGTGTTGACGATTGACCAGTCAACACCCCCTTTTTCCAGTAAATTGTGGACCGCGCTTTCTCTCATGGGATGAACGGCGGTAATGGCCAACAGGTCTTTCTCAAAGTCCCCTGTGGAAGCGAAAGAGTCTCCTTCATAGCCAGTGAGGAATTCCACCGTTTTCACTTTTTCGCTAAATACCTGGTAGGCTGTGGCAAGGTTCTGTTCATCCGGCATTTCCACCCATCTTTCTGCAGGTGGTCGCGTGGGAACAGAGAGGTAGGCCTTTGTCGGCTTGATCTGTGCCAGAAAGTCGGCCGTTTGCCGAAGCTGGGATTCCCCAGTGTTCATTTCCTTGACCAGCATGGTCTCCGTGACCAACTCACCTTTGAACTCTGTACTGAACTTCACGAGTCCTTCGAGAATGGCTTGAAGACTGAGACTCCCGTGGGGACGGTTCAGATCCCGCCAGCATTTCTCATCCGCTGTATCTAATTTGAGAGAGATCCAGTCAGCCTTTTTGAGATCTTCCCGAACAGAGGCATCCCAGATGAGGGAGGAATTTGAAATCACTGCCAGTCCGATTCCGAGAGGCTTCAACAGGTCCAAACTCTGTCCGAGTCTTGAATCGAGCGTGGGTTCTCCATCCGGAACAAAGGTTAGATAGTCGACTGATTCACTTTTCTCCCGGAGCTTCTCGATTCTGTCTTCGACCTGTCTGGCAACGAGGCCCGGTTCGTAGAAAGGCCGCCGCGTGGTAGCCATTTGCGTGGTCCGCCCCACCTGACAGTAGAGGCAGGAGTACGAGCAGGTCTTCGGTGGAATGTTGTTAATTCCCAGGCTGCGCCCCAACCGCCTGGAAGGGATAGGTCCAAAAGTGATTACATTCTGTTCCTGGTTACCAGCGCTCTCCATTTTTACTTCTCTTTCCCGATTCAAGCGGTTGAACCGGCCAATGCAAACATCATGACTGGGTTTCCGATTCAGCGCTTTCCATCTATCATTAATTATGAGTTTCTTACACTAAGTATGTTCAGCAAGAACCATGCCCAAAGTGATTTTTGTCGCGACTCTTTTCTGGAAGCCACCGCACGGCGACAAGTGAGCCCAGTGTGATGAAGACGGTCACAAGGAATGCGTGTCTCAGCGTTAGCCAGTCGCCCAGGATCCCAATCACCAGCGCCGCAAGGGGTCGCATGACAAAGCTCATCGCAAGATAGAAGCCGTTGGCGAGGGCTCGCTGATCCGGCAGTTGGTCCTGGATTATAGCCAGCATTACCGGCTGGCTCGAAAGGGCAGAGAAACCAAGCAGTAACAGGGCCGGAATGATTAGCCAACCCTGCGCTTTCAGTAGCAACAGTAGCATCGCTGCAGAAGCAGTGAGGGCAACCAGGAGGACCGGTCTTCTTCCATATCTGTCACTCAGTGTCCCGCTAACCAAAGCCCCGCCCACGCCGGCAATCTCATAGATTGAAAGAGCCCCTGCGGCTACCAGTATCGTGGATCCTTCGCGAACCATCATGGTTGGCAAAAAGACTGCTATGCTGGAGATCAAGAAGCTCCTGCCTATCAGGATGACGAAAACGGGAAGAAAAAGCCGGCTCACAACGGGCAGCAGCGATCGAAGTTCGGGAGGTGCGGTGTGCGGGCGCCTCACCCTTCTCATTTTCAGGAACAGCGCCAGTGAGGCCAGCCAGCCCAAGATGGCAATCTTGGGGAGGCCTTCCAGTGTCCAGATCGAAATTGCCCCGACGAATAAGAGGGGGCCTACTGTCCTGCCAAGTTCACCTCCTGCCATGAAGAAGCTCATCCCTCGGCCTACAAAGTCTCCGGAGATCCTTCCGATCGTGGCCGGCGCAGTGGCATGAAAGGAAGCGACACTGACACCAATGACGAGCAGCAGGAGACAGAGGGTTAAAACATCGGGCGCTCTCCCTAATAATGTCATCAGGGTCCCGGTGACTGCGGGCGCAAGGATCAGTCCGTACCTCAGATCAAATCGATCATCAATGTAGCCGATCAGTGGATTTAGCAGTGATGGGATTTGCAGGAAGAATGTCAAAGACCCTGCCATGGTCAGCGAGAGACCGAACCGCTCAATCAGCAGAGGCAGCATCGGGGCAAAAAAGCCCGTGTAACTGTCATGAACGAAGTGACCTGCCGAAACGCTGAGAACCCCACTCGCGTCGAATTTTCCTTCGCTCTTCTCCCCTGCTCCAGTAGACATCTCCGACCCCGAGCAGCCAACCTCGAAGGCCGACTCCCCAGAAGATACTCTCACTCCTTTCGAACGTCGAGTCTCAAAAACGCAACCTTGCAATTAAACGCACATCTCGACCCGGCATATCAGCCACCCCTTTGT
>JAUWTT010000153.1 GCA_030614585.1 Acidobacteriota bacterium | reverse complement strand
TCACACCGTTTGGTGGGAACGATGGGGGTCGCCGGTCCCCTGCGCGACGCCGGTATAGACTGGATTATACGTTTCGGAATGGGCTACGAATTCTAACCCGGATAACTCAAACCACCAAGAAGGCCACCAGGGTAACCTCGTGATTCTTTGTGCTCTTGGTGTCCTGATGGTCGTTTATTAATCACCGCCGCCCAGAATTTCGGTAAGAAAAGCCAGTTTGTCGGCAGCCTCGTCAATTTGCTTCGAAGTCGGCTTCCCTGCCCCATGCCCGGCACGTGTGCCGATACGGATCAAAATCGGGGCCGGGCCGGCTTGCGCTTTCTGCA
This sequence comes from Acidobacteriota bacterium, assembly GCA_030614585.1. GTDB lineage: Bacteria > Acidobacteriota > UBA6911 > RPQK01 > JAPXNP01 > JAUWTT01. The sequence continues at coordinate 8,002 of JAUWTT010000153.1, read as the reverse complement.
GAGCAGCAGCGTACTTGAAACTGTGAGCTGGAACCACTCGATCATCGTGATCTGCTGTCGTCACCAGGGTTGCAGGATACGCGGTGGCTGGTCTTATGTTGTGGTAAGGCGAGTAGGCCGCCAGAGCCTGGAACTCCTCCGGGTTTTCCGGTGAGCCATAGTCGGATACCCATGCCCACCCGATTGTGAACTGGTTAAAGCGCAGCATGTCCATTACCCCGACATGCGGGATGGCAGCCCCAAACAGGTCAGGCCGCTGATTCAAACAGGCTCCGACCAGCAATCCTCCGTTACTACCCCCTTCGATGGCAAGGTAGGGTGTCGATGTGTAGTTTTCTTCGATCAACCATTCTGCCGCCGCGATGAAATCATCGAACACGTTCTGCTTATTGAGCTTCATACCGGCCCGGTGCCACTCCTCCCCGTATTCACTGCCCCCTCGGATGTTGGCTGATGCATAGATTCCGCCTCTCTCCATCCAGACCAGGTTGGTGAGAGAAAACCTGGGCTTTCGAGCAATGTTGAAGCCTCCGTACCCGTACAGAATCGTCGGGTTCTGCCCATCGAGCTGGATTCCCTTCCGATTCGTGATGAACATTGGCACCTGCGTGCCGTCCTTGCTGAAGTAGAAGACCTGCTTTGTCTGATATTCTTCTGGATCGAACCGCAAGTCCGGCCGGCGAAAAACCGTGCTCTCATTCGTCTTCAGGTCGTAATGGTAAATCGTCGACGGCTTCGCAAAACTGGAGAAACTGTAAAACGTTTCATGGTCGTCCGGCTCCCCCAAAGGTCCCGCCACGCTACCCAAACCCGGGAATTCCAGCTCGCCGACCAGTTCCCCTTCCAGACTGAGTATTCGTACCTGGCTGGCTGCATCCCGCAGGTAGGTACACACAAACTGATTATTCAACACGGACACTGCTTCGAGTGCTTCGTTGGCTTCCGAGACCAGGGTCTTCCATTGATCACGGGACGGCTTTTCAAGATCGATCTCAACAATCCGGGATCGAGGTGCCTCGAGATCCGTCTTGAACCAAAGCTTGCTTTCCGCGCTTCCCACCAACTCGTAGCGGGCATCAAAGTGATTGAGAAGCTCAACCACCTGTGACTCCTGGTTTCGAAGGTCCTTGTAGAAGACTGCATTCTCCGAACTGGACCCTGCCCGAGCCGTAATGACCAGATAATGTCCGTCATTCGTCACCTCACCCGTGAGGAGCCAATCAACGTGATCCGGCCTTTCGTAAATCAGTGAATCCATTTCCTGGGGCTCACCCAAGCGGTGAAAGTATATTCTCTGCCCGTAGTTTGTTCCCGCAAGTTTCTCTTCCTCGTTCGGTTGATCGTAACGGCTGTAGTAGAAGCCGGAACTGTCAGTAGCCCACTCCGCCCTGGAGAACTTGACCCACTTGATGTGATCCGTGAGATCCTCGTTCGCATCCACATCCCGGACCTTCCACTCCTGCCAATCAGAGCCTCCTTCGGCCAGTCCATAGGCCATCAGGCGGCCGTCAGGGCTGATCCGGTAGCTGGTCAGTGCGACAGTTCCGTCGTCCGAAAGCTGATTTGGATCGAGTACCTCAACCGGCTCACCATCGAGGGTGTCGAGCCTGAATATGACACTCTGGGCCTGCAGACCGGAGTTATGAGAAAAGAAGTAGCGCTCGCTCCATTTGCGAGGAGTTCCGAATCTCTCGTAATCCCACAGCTCTTTCAGCCTGCCTCGAAGTTCTTCTCGGGCTGGAAGTTTCTCGAGATATCCGAATGTGAGTCTGTTCTGGGCTTCCACCCACACCTTGGTCTCCTCTGAATCAAGATCTTCCAACCAGCGGTACGGGTCTTTGACTTCCACGCCATGATAGACATCGACATGCTCAACGGTTCTGCTATCCGGATACTGAAAGGAATCCTGGGAACATCCGAGGAGCAGAATCCCAAAAAGGAAGGCCGGCGCTTTTCTAATCATAACTTTTCTTCTCCTGCTTACAGTTCCTCGCGAGTCCGAAGGGCCGAGGCAACAGAACTACTGTAAACGAATCGCAGAAAAATGTAGAAACGACAGCCGACAGTACAATCCCTTCAAGTTCTGGGCCATCGTCGTCACGCGAAAAGCAGTATTAACTCATATCCCACGATCAGAAGATACAGGCCAATCAGGACTTGAACGAGTCGCACAACGCTGACTTGCAGAGGCCCAATCCTGAAGTTCCAGTGCAGCAGAAGGAAAAGTGAGGAGAACAACGTCAAAACAAGCTTGACCGCCAGGAAGACCCAGTTTCCGTATTTCAATCCAACGATGAGTAACGGATTCAGTTCGTTGCTTCTCCCATCAGAGAAAAGCCACAAGGATAGGAAGGCGTCAAGTAACGAAAGGCAAACAAGGAGCAGAGCATGCTGCCAAGCGGCCCTGGCAGGCCGGTCCACATAGTAGTTCACCCCCGGATCGGTGTCTCGACGTGGCCCTCGGCGTTTACCTCTGAACAGATGTTCCGATACAGCGGGTGTGGGCCTGTTTCTCCGGTCTTCGATCTTGGCTCGCTTCTCAGACTTCGTCATTTTCGCGGAAATCCTAGCAAATACCTCCGATGGTCGAGATGATTCTTATCACAAGTGGGACGCCCACATCTTAAGCTCGAAGTTCGAAGCTCGAAGTTCGAAACAAGCTAGCAGTTCGAAGGTCCGCTAAGGTCTAAACACCTTGAAGTAACTGTTCCTAAACACTTTATCCGTGAGATCCTGTTTTGGTCCTTAGATATTCAAGCTTGAGATTTGCTTCAAATTGTCCAACACAGGCCGTTTCAATTCCGCCGAGTGCGTGCTAGCATAAGTTGGCTTACTAATCTGGCCGGGAGTCAATCTTACTGAGTATGTCTTCTACCAAGTTACAACCGTTCATTTCCCACCCAAACGGCCAGTCTGCATTTTACCTACACATCTACTTGTAAATCGGGGGGGTACATTATGCTTTTCATTCGGAAATTCGCCTGCGGTCTCTGCTTTCTCATGCTGCCCTTAGCTGCCTGCGGTCCCAGTTCTGACGAACTATTGGTTTCGGCGGTCGAACAGGGTGATACCGCTACGGCCAAATCGCTCCTGGACCAAGGGGCAAAAGCAACACAGAAGGCCGCTGGAGGCAGAACACTATTGATGATTGCTGCTGAAAAGGGCAATGTCGAGATCGTCGAGGCTCTGATAGCCAAAGGGGCCAAGGTAACCTCGAAGGATATGGCCGGTAAGTCAGCACTCACTCTTGCGGCGACGAACGGCCATCTTCAAGTCGTGGACCTTTTGCTGGACAATGGTGCTGAAGTCTCAATCAAAGACCCCGATGGCTTGACGCCGCTGTTGCTTGCAGCTACCGGGGGCCATACCGAGATTGTCGAGACGCTTATCGAAAAGGGTGCGGATGTCAACGGTACCGATAATTCGGCAAGAACCGCTTTAACTCATGCCGCCCTCAGTGGCAATGCCGATACTGTTCGTTTCCTGATCGAAAACGGGGCAGATCCGGAGATCCAAGATTTTCAAGGCTGTACGGCCGTGATCCTGGCATCTAATGACGGCCAGGAGGCGGCTGTCCAGGCACTCATTGAGGGGGAAGCCGACGTCAACGCCTCGGGCCAGGACGGGTGTTCAGCGTTGCTTCGAGCCGCTGAACAGGGCCATGCCGGCGTCGTCACCATCCTTCTCGAGAATGAGGCTGGTACCGAGGCGAAGGATAATATGGACCGGACGGCCCTCATGCGCGCCTCGGAGAACGGACACCTCGAAACCGTCAGAATCCTCATTGAGCACAAAGCAGAAGTAAACGCTGTCGACAAGTCGATGCAGACGGCTCTGCTCTGGGCGGCAATGCGTGGTCACTCTGAGATTGTAAAGCTCCTCATTGAGAAAAGGTCAGACATCAAAGCCGCAGACAAGAACGGGTGGACCGCGCTTAAGTGGGCTGAAAACAACGACCAGGCCGAGACCGTGGCGGTCTTGAAAGAGGCCGGAGCACAGTAGGAAGAAAGGTCGAAGTTCGAAATTCGAATGTCGAAACGGGGAGACCTTATTCGGGCAGGGCCTGAAGTGTCTTCGCGCCGGACACCTTTCGCAGCCAGATATTTTGGAACATGGCGATGCTCCCTTCGTCGTGTAGCTGAAGGCCAACTGGCCCATTCGTGGGACGATCCGAAAGCACGGTATGCTCCGTGACAAGCTGTCCGTTTAGAACGACACGTATTGAATCCCTGCGTACTTCGATGTCAAAGGCGTTCCAACCTTCTGACTTCTGGTACCCCGGCTTCGCCTCGATAATGGAGTAAAGGCTGCCAGAGGTGTAGTCGTCGCCCCACGAGCTACTGATCTGGATCTCATAGGCAATTTGCGAGGGAGTCTTACCAAGGTCGGACGCGTCACCGAAGGTGTACCGGGCACGGGTCTTGTCTCCAATGGATACCCCGCTATTCCCCGGTGTCGGCACCCACCACTCTATGTGAAGATCATACTCGTCGAAATCCTGTTTGGTGTACAACCACGCTTGACTCATCATCACTTTGAAATCAGTGTTGAACCAGGATCGGTTGAGATCACCTTTCAGATCATTGAACCAGGGCTTCTCAAACGGAGGCTTCCGGGGATCCCTCTGCCCCAACAGGTATCCCTCAGCCGTAATGCTCCAAAGACCCTCCCCTATTGCTTCCCACTCTCCGAGATCGGTTCCGTCGAAGAGAACAATCGTCTCCCCCTCGTCAGCAACGGCAAGAGCCGATCCTGCCAATACGCACACGACGAGAAGGAATCCGATTCCTGACCTTTTCCATTCACAACACATAGGGGTTAATCGTATCACTGGTGTCCACTGGCCGATGCCGGATGCCGGTAGAAATTGTCCCGTTCGCAGGCTGACATTTTCTTCCGATTTCTGACCAAAACATGACGATCCGAAAGACTGTCCCGATCGCGAGGAAGATAAGCTTGTCACCACCGGCCCTCCTCCACTTTTGCCCGACGACCCCGAACGTCGTCCTCCTTCCGGGCATAAAGCGAAGGAGGAAGCATTTCGCACGAGCACGAACCCAAGATCCAGGTCCCAAGTCCCAGGTTTCAAGCCAAAACCAGGCACCCCGCAAGGCGCGGTACAAGTTCCGGAGCAGCGAAGGGTGATTTGTATTAAACTCTCCCTCTTTCCTGCAACCGGGCCACAGCAAATGGATAAACAGGACAAGATTCGTAACTTCTGCATTATTGCGCATATCGACCACGGAAAGTCGACTCTGGCGGACCGGCTTCTGGAAACGACCGGAAGCATTGACGAACGACAGATGCGCGAGCAGCTCCTGGATCAGATGGATCTGGAGAGGGAGCGTGGCATTACGATCAAGATGGCTGCGGTGCGAATTCACTACAAAGCTTCGGATGGTGAAGTTTATGCGCTAAACCTGATCGATACACCTGGTCACGTTGATTTCACCTGGGAAGTATCGCGAAGCCTGGCCGCCTGCGAGGGTGCGGTCCTGGTGGTAGATGCCGTTCAAGGCGTTGAAGCACAGACACTTGCTAACGTCAATCTGGCTATGAACCACGGACTGGCCATCATTTCAGTTATCAACAAGATTGACCTCCCAGCGGCAGATGTTGATCGAGTGGCCATAGAAATCGAAGAGAGTCTCTTGATGGAAGCCTCCGAAGCTCTTCCGGCGAGTGCCAAGGAGGGATTGGGCATCGAAGCAATTCTCGAAGCCATCGTGCAGAAGATTCCTCCCCCGCAAGGCCGCTCCGATCGACCTCTGCGCGCTCTGATTTTCGATAGTCACTTTGATCCCTACCTCGGAATCATTGCTTACGTTCGAGTTGTCGACGGCTGTTTGAAACCCGGGATGAAAGTCAAATGGATGGCTTCGGGACATACGGCGGAGGTGGCGGGAGTAGGAGTCTTTGTTCCGGCCATGCGGTCCTGTGACAGCCTCGAGACTGGACAGGTGGGGTTCGTTCACGCAGCGATCAAGGAAATCGGACTCTGTCGCGTGGGGGATACGATCACTGACAAGAGCGATCCGGCGTCTGTAGCGCTCCCGGGCTACAAACAAGTCAAACCGATGGTGTTCTGTGGTTTGTACCCCGTCGATAGCGACCAGTTCTCGGGACTCAGGGAAGCTCTCAACAAGCTACACCTGAATGATGCCGCCCTGTCCTATGAACCCGAGACTTCGGCAGCCCTGGGTTTCGGATTCCGATGTGGGTTTCTCGGCCTCTTACACAGCGAGATCGTCCAGGAGCGGCTGGAACGCGAGTCTAATCTGGAACTCGTGGCGACAGCCCCCTCGGTGGTTTACAAAGTCACTCTCAAGGATGGCGAGGTCCAGATGATCGATAACCCTGCCCACTGGCCACCGCTGGGGAAGATTGACTCAGTTGCGGAACCCTACGTGAAATCCGTGATATTCACGCCTGAACAGTACGTCGGTGCATGCATGGATCTCTGTACTGAACGACGAGGTGAGTTCGTGACAATGGAGTACGCGGGTACAGATCGTGTTGTACTCACCTTTGAGCTTCCTCTAGCCGAGATCTTGATGGACTTCTTCGATACCTTGAAAAGTAGAACTCGAGGATATGCTTCATTTGACTACGATCTCTCAGGCTATCGTAAGAACAATCTGGCCAAGCTGGATATTCGTATTAATAACGACCCGGTGGATGCTCTGAGCTTCATCAGTCACCGTAAAAAGGCCTTCTATAAGGGTAAGGCCCTCGTCAGCCGATTGAAGGAGGTTCTTCCCAGGCAACTGTTTGAGATCCGCATCCAAGCAGCCATTGGAGCTAAGGTGATTGCTGCCGAGCGGATTCAGGCTCTACGTAAGAATGTTATTGCAAAATGCTATGGAGGCGACGTGTCGAGGAAACGAAAGCTCCTCGAAAAACAAAGAGAAGGAAAACGTCGTATGAAAAGTGTCGGCCGGGTAGAGATTCCTCAAGAAGCCTTTCTTAGTGTCCTCAAAGCGGGGAACGAATAACCCTCGAATGTCCCCCACCCTCTACCTTTCTGGGTCTGTTGCTCAAACCGCAGCAGACCAAGCTCGAAGCTCGAAATCCGAAACTCGAAACATACACAAAAGAACAAGGTCTCAAGTCTACACTCCCTGAAGTGCCTGTTTCTAAATAGCTTATCAGCGAGAGCCTGTTTCAGTCACTAGAAATTCGAACTTGCGCTTTGTTTCGGATTTCGAGCTTCGAACTAAGGATTTGGGGCGGGTGCCCTTTTGGGCAACGCAGCCTTCTTACACAGGGTATTTATTTCGTTGTTCGTACTTCGCTACTCGTCCTTCACTCTCCCTTGTTCGTCGTTCGTCGTTCGGCCTTCGCACTTCCTCGTTCGTCATTCGCCCGGCGATACTGTTCGAGCAGGCCGTAGCCGCCCATAAGGTTTCGAACCTTGGCACGGCCGAGGTTCAGCAGGATTTGCTGCGCAATATAGCTTCGGTGGCCGCTTTGGCAGTAGACGAGGACAGAACTACTTTCGGGAATCTCCTTAAGTCTCCCGCGCAGTTCATCTACAGGAATATGCAGGGCACCTTCAAGATGCCCTTCCCGATACTCTTTCTTCGTTCGGACATCGACAACAACCGTCGGATCTTTGGCGTTCAGGACGGTCCGGAATTCCTCGGGCAATATGTGCGGCATGATGCCTCGCCTTGTGTTTGCGCCCGCGAATCCGGCCAGGATAGCGATGTCTTTTGCAGAACCTACAGGAGGCGAATAGCACAGATCGAGCTGTTCCAGATCCTCGATGCACAGGCTTCCAGAAATCGCTGTGGCCAGGATGTCTATACGCCGTTCGACTCCGGCACCGCCGCAACATTGACCTCCCAGCAATCTGCCACTCCTGGTTTCGAAAAGAACCTTCAACTGAAGTGTCTCGGCCCCCGGGTAGTATCCAGCATGATTCAGTCCCGTCAGAAACGCGAGCTCGTACTCAATTCCCTCCTGCTTTGCTGCTTTCTCGGTCAAGCCGGTTGCGGCG
>JAUWTT010000318.1 GCA_030614585.1 Acidobacteriota bacterium | reverse complement strand
TCAGTGGCCTCGACCTTAATCTGGGGGATTTCTTTGCACCGCCTCTCCGCCAGATTCCCTTGAGCCTGTCGATGGAAGATATTTATCTGTCTAACGAGAGCTTTGAAGTCCGAGTTGATCCGGGCGTAGAAGGCGTTCGACTTCATACAGAAATCAGGAACTTGGAGACTGATGAAGTGCTTGTGACGGCGGAACCCCAACCGTCTGGAGATGGGACCCAGAGTGTTACCGTATTCCCGCTCCCTGCTGGGGCCTACCGTATAGCAGTGACGGGCGACGAAAAGGTTGAACCAGTGACAGATGTTTTCGTGGTGTTCGATCCCGCTTCGTTAGACCGGGTGGAATGAGTTTTCGCTTTTAGAACACCAGGTGTTTGTGAAATGGCGGACGCCTTCGAAGGCGCCGGCAAGCTCTTCGAGACAACCGCCGGTAACGAGTTTGGAGGGACAGATGCAGCTTGTAGTCAACGGAATTGACGCATTGCGAGGTGAGTATCTGATACCACCGTTGTCAAAAGAGCAGGTTTCGTCGATGATCAAGGGTGAACACCCCAGCCTGGACTCTCAGGCCCAGGATCCTAAAGTTCTCCGCTTTTTGAAGCGAGTCTGGAGCAAGATCAGCCAACCTCATCTGGGACTTCCACTCGGGGTCGTGCCGGAAGATGTAACCAAGGCGGGTTGGGGCATCGTCTTTCACAGCGAGGAAGCTGACGATGTGAAGAATGCCTTGGAACCGCTGGTGGAACATCGAGCTAGCCAGATTGGCGATGACCGCCTGATTAAGACTCTTGAATATCGAGACGGTGAAGATCGCATCAACTGGCTGGCACGACACGGTACTGCAAGCGGCGATGTACAACCGACAAGAGTCCCCTTTTACCTGCTTGTCGTCGGCAACCCCGAGCAGATCCCGTTTCAATGGAGCCAGGAGCTGGACGTAGAGTATGCCGTTGGCCGGCTACATTTTGATGAAGCAGGCGACTACACAACTTATGTCGAAAGCTTGATTGACTACGAGAACTCCGACCATGTACCGAACTCCAAAGAAGCGGTCTTCTTCGCTCCTCGCCACGAATTCGACCGGGCCACGCAAATCAGTGCCGATCGGCTTGTGAACCCACTCGTGGATGGCTGGCCTACTGAGGGGACTCTAATGGGGTGGCCAGGTTGTTCTGATCGCTGGGGCTTTCGATCTAACAAGATCTGGGGAGCCGAAGCGAAGAAAGAGGCCTTGCTGAAGGTTCTTGTCCGGCAGGACAAGCCTCCGGCCTACCTCTTTACAGCCAGCCACGGCTTAGGTTGGGGATTACCTCATCCCGATCAGAAAAAGGGGCAGGGTGCTCTGATCTGTCAGGATTGGCCCGGGTTTGGAGATATCAGGGCGGAGCACTGCATGGCCGGATCTGACATCCCTGCCGAAGCTCGGCTTCACGGTCTCGTGTCCTTTCACTTTGCCTGCTACAGCGGCGGAACCCCAGCATTTGACAGGTTTCTCTACAGGAAAGGCGAACAACCGCCCCGAATAGCGGAGACACCTTTTCTGGCGGAATTGCCGAAGCGTCTTCTCAGCCATCCCGGTGGAACCGCGCTGGCCTGTATTGGCCACGTCGAACGGGCGTGGGGTACGTCCATTCTCGGTTTCGGAACAAGCCCTCAGATCCAGGCGTTTTCGAATGCGCTGGGACGAACGATGATCGGACAACCTCTCGGAATGGCACTGAAGGACTTCAATGAACGCCTGGCTTCTTATTCAGTGACTCTGTCTAATCTTCTGGCAGAAGTGTTCAGCGGATTTGAGGTGGATGACGATCACCTCGTTTCGGCCTGGCTGGCAAGAAATGATGCCGAGGGGTATGTACTCATCGGTGACCCGGCGGTTCGGCTTCGAGTCGACAAACTAACTTGACTCTCAACTAACGTAACGGAACTCACAGAGGAGGGATGATGCCAAAAAAGAAATGCAAGGATCCAAAACTTACATATTTGAACGACTTGGGATTCAATGTGATCAAGTTACCTCGCAGCGGTATCTCGCCCCTGGATGTTTTGGGGAGAGACGGGGAAAGCATCGAGAGGCTGGGAAGTCTCCCTCAGATTTGGTCGTCGGAAGAGGACCTCCCGGAGACTAGGCCCTCTCAGACGGCTGCGCAAATCAACGGTGAAAAGACTAAGAGCATGAAGTTGTCGGTGGGCCTAAGCATTCTCTCCAACATTCTGAAGGGCATGGGTGCAGCGGTTCCACAGCTGAAATTCGCTTACCGGAGAGCTCGAAAAGTCGAGTTCTCGTTTTCTAACGTTCGGACTTCTGCCGTTGACCCTTTCGAAGCCGGGAAATTCCTTACGAGCGGTGATCTCGACACGGATAATCCATTTGTCTCCCGCTACTTTGAGGATGAAGGTACTGAGGCATTCATCATCACTGAGGTATTGGAATCGGACACGATTACCGTGACTGCCCTGGATGAAAAGGAAAGGGGTATTGAAGTCGATGTGCCCGCCATCGAAGGCGTTGTTGGAGCAAACGTCAGTGTAGGCACCGGCGGAGCGAGCAACACCGCAATCAGCTATCAGGGAGCCGCGTTCCTGGCCTTTGGTTTCAAGACCTTCGGCATTGCTTTCGTGGACGGGGACTGGGAAGTGGAAGGCGTTCCTGCTTCAGGTAATATCGCTTTCGACCCCGAAGCCTTGAAACCGGCGGTCTTCGCAGGGACCTTTCTCTCTGTTGGAGATGCTAGACGGTACTGATTTTCCAAGTCATACTGGCAGCAAGAATCCTTTGCCGTATTGGACGAAGTGAGCGAGTTGACGCAACTAAGCTTTCAAGGCTTAGTGCCTGGGAATGTGTCATGTCTCTGGAATATACCGACATTCTGATTCGGGTCCACAGGTTTAACACAGAAGAAGAGTACTATCCCGTCGAAGCCACCTTAAGTGATGGCAGCTTTTTCGGTGATGCCAGAATGTACGTTGACCGAAAAGCTCTGCTGGCTTTGGCACCTCTGGCCGAATCGTACGGACAAGCTCTTTTCCATACCTTGTTTTCCGGCCCCATTCTTCAAGCCTACGACAAGGCAACAGGCATTGCGGAAGCCAAGAATGATGGACGTCTCCGCGTTCGATTGTGGATCGATGACAAAGCTCCCGAGCTTCAGGTTCTTCCTTGGGAAAGGATGTACCACCGCCACAAAGGGAAGTTGCTGCCTCTGTCTTGTTCCGCGCTCACACCTTTCTCCCGGTTCTCCGGTCTGAGAATCAGGCAGGCAGACCCGCTACAACGGTCTCCGATTCGACTTTTGATGGTCGTTTCGAACCCTCAAAGACTTCCGGGAGGGCTGAAGCCGATTCAGGTGGAAAGTGAGCTGGAATTCCTTTGCGAAGCTTTGTTTGGTGAGCATCCAAACCACCAGTTCGAAGCGACAGTTCTACCTGGCCGAACTGGAATCTCTGAAGGTCTCAGAAGCAAGTTGGAGCAACTCGGTTGCAGAGTTGAGGAAGGGCCGGCAAGCCTCGACAGTATCTTGCGGTTACTTCCCAGCTGTCACATCCTCCACATCCTGGCGCACGGACATTTTGCGCGCGAAAGTCGGGGCGATACGGGTACGGCAGCCCTTCTACTGGAGGGAGAAGAGATCGGTAACAAGGGGGTCTCTCTGGTTAAGGATGTAGATCTGGCCACCAGCATCTCTGCGGTAGGACATCTTCCCCACCTGGTCTTTCTGGCTGCTTGTGAGAGTGCCAAACAGGACGAGGAACATGCCTTTATGGGTTTGGCGCCGAAGCTAGTCCAAGCAGGAGTTCCCGCAGTAGTCGCCATGCAGGCTCGGGTGTCGGCGGACTTAGTCAGCCAGTTGACGGCTGATTTCTACAAGAATCTCCTGGATCATGGTCGAGTCGACTTGGCGCTCAACCAGGCGCGCCTCCTGCTATTCGAGCAGGATTCCGTGGACTGGGCCATTCCGGTCCTTTTCAGTCGATTGGAGGAGAATCGATTGATCGAGGCTGACGAGGAAGAAACGAGGGACACACCGACCCGTGTCTCTAAGAGATTCCTTCTTAATGCCGCCTTGGTTACTGGATCTGCACTCTTCCTGGCACTCTGGTTCTACAGGCATTTCTACGACTTTGCTTTTGGCAGCGCAGCTTTCGCAGGAGTCTGTTCGGTATTGTTCTTCGTGTTTAGCTGGATTCTGAAGGACAGGTTGAGGCCTCCCTTGGTCAACCTTTTGGATAGATCAGCTCCGACAAAGTATTTAGCAGCGGCCCTGTCAATCTCGGTTCTGCTTCTCGGCGTCACGTCCTCTATCTACTTGAAACTAGACGGGGATTCGGCCGAGCCATGGGGTGAAATCGAGGTCGAAATTCTGGAAAACGGCGAAACTTCTCGCGGAAAAGCGACCCTCAGTTCCTCAAACCCACGTTCTGCCCAACTCTCATTTCTGGATCTCTCTTGGAGTCACCTTGAGTTCAGGGTGACAAAACCTGCGATATTCAAGGCGAAAGAGCGGAACTTCTACCCATGGAGTGCGATCTCGGTGCGGGTGCCGTCAAGTTTTCAGGAGCGGGCCGGCACGGTGGTCAGGGTGGTACCGAAAGTCGATCTGAGCAGCCGATTTGCCCGTGCAAGTGACACGCCGGGAATCCTCCACAATATGAAGCTCCAAGTCGATGATCGCGAACCCACCATAGTCCGGGACGTTCGCAGAGAGCAGACTTTCTTCGTGGGAAACAACACTGATGAGTTGAAGTTTATTCGAGATCGGTTCCAGGATGATTCGGCCCTTGAGAGGTACCTCAGCGGCCTGCCGATTGCAGAGGAAGCCAAGAGCCAACGGCTTCAAGCCTGGAGAGACCATTCCATAAATGTCGAAGTGACACTGGAGGGTGGCAAGCGGCTCCTAATTGCCTTTGTTAGCGTCCCCACGTCTGAGCCAGAGAGCACCACAGAGCCTCATTTTGAGTTGATCTGTAAGGAGACCGTCACCCTAAGCGAAGGAAGAGAAGATGAGAGGATTAAGACTGTCTTTATTAGTCCAAGGTGAGGCGGCCCTCAACCAACCGTTGCTGAGGCCGGCAGTGAAGCATGGTTTTAGACTGTGTTTTCTAACCACTTGCTTCCTCGCCATGACGACTTCAAATCTTATGGCCGAACTCCGTCTTGTGCAGACTCAGTTTGAGATCGAATCCAATTGGTTCACGAGTCGACTTCCTGCGGAAAAGGTCAGCCAGATCGAATCAGATCTTTCACGACTGATGGCTTCCGAGGGTGCAGCATCTCTTGGCTTCGTAAACTGGCGAGGCACGACAGATCTTCAAGAGAATCCGGACGCAATTTTGACTCTCAAGCTGGTCGAAGAAGAGGTCTCATTGGAAACGATCAGTGGTTTTAAGTTCTTTCTCAAGTACACCGGGCAGATTCGCGAGGGGGTTGTGAAAGACTTTGATGCTCAACCGTACGAAAAGAGTCCCAAGCACCCCT
>JAUWTT010000168.1 GCA_030614585.1 Acidobacteriota bacterium | reverse complement strand
CCATAGACCGAATCGCCTGGCTGGGAGTCAAAATTGGTGGAGGTAGCGCCTGGAAGAAACACCGCAACATGAACGAATCTCCTCAAAAGCCGGAACTTTGAGCTCCGAGAAACTGCGATTACAAGCAGCTGGGTATTGAAACAGCCTGACGCTGCCCGCGACTATGCCCTTCGGATTGCAGATCTGAAGCGTGCCTACGGCAAGGCTGTTTCGCCCATCAGGAAGCGGTCGCATTCTCGAGCGGCTCCGCGCCCCTCGCGAATAGCCCAAACGATTAAGCTCTGACCCCTTCTCATGTCCCCTGCTGAGAAGACACCCGGCAGGCTGGTTGCATAGCTTTCGAACTCCGCATCGACGTTCGAGTGGGGGTCCCGGGCGACGCCCATTTGATCCAGTAACTGGTTTTCGGGTCCCAGGAACCCGAGGGCGAGGAGCACCAATTGAGCCTTGTGAGATGTTTCGGTCCCCGGCTTTGGCTTCGGGACAAGTCTCCCCTTCTCCTCTACCCATTCAACCTCGACAGTTCGGAGTTCCTGAACACCGCCATCCGCATCTCCGACAAACCTGGTGGTCATCAAACAGAATTCACGCGGATCCTGCCCAAACAGTGAACTGGCCTCTTCTTGCCCGTAATCAACCCGAAGAATGTTGGGCCATTCTGGCCAAGGGTTATCCTCCGCCCGGCAGTCGGGAGGTTTCGGAAGGATCTCAAACTGCACCAGGCTGCGGCACCCGTGTCGCAGTGCTGTCCCCACACAGTCTGTCCCTGTGTCTCCCCCACCGATCACGATCACATCCTTATCCTTCGCCGAAACACCTTGCTGGGGCTTGCGGCCGTCCAGCAGATCTTTGGTGGCTTCGGTCAGGTATTCCATCGCGAAGTGGATACCATTCAGGTCCCGACCTTCTACCGGCAGATCACGCGGCTTAGTTGCTCCGCCGCACAACACAACAGAATCGAACTCCTTCATCACCTTCTCAGCAGGATAGTCCCCTCCCACCTCAACCCCGGTCACAAACTCGACTCCCTCAGCTGTCAGAAGGTCAACGCGGCGATCAACGAGTGTCTTGTCGAGCTTCATATTGGGGATGCCGTAAGTCAGCAGGCCACCAATCCGGTCATCTCGCTCGAAAACAGTGATCGAATGACCGACACTGTTCAGCTGGGCAGCACAGGCAAGCCCCGCAGGTCCCGAGCCAACCACTGCAACCCTCTTACCGGTACGTTGGACCGGCGGATTCGGTTGGATCCAGCCCTCCTCAAAGGCTCGGTCAACGATCGCGCATTCGATGCTCTTAATTGTCACAGGGGGTTCATGGATACCTAGAACACAGGAGCTTTCACACGGGGCCGGGCAAACGCGACCCGTGAACTCAGGGAAATTGTTGGTTCTATTCAAGCGCTCGTAAGCTTGCTGCCACTGCCCCCGGTAGACCAGGTCATTGAACTCAGGAATCAAGTTGTTAATCGGACAGCCGACAGCCTCTCCGTCGATGTCGCTCCCAACGTGACAAAACGGGACGCCACAATCCATGCAGCGAGCACCCTGCTCCTGGAGGAGTCCCTCGTCGTCATGAACGGTGAACTCATCCCAGTCCTTGATTCTCTCGTTCGGACTTCGGGATGGAGGAAGTCGTCGCTCGAATTCCATGAATCCCGTAGGCTTACCCATCATTCACCTCTGCAAGACCTCTACAGTGCCGTTCGCCTGCCGGTTAGTTTCCACCCGCACGCAATTTATCCTCGACGTTCTTTTCAAAAGCAGCCATCAGAATCTCGTCTTCACTCAACCCTTCAGCTCTCACCTCTTCCTGAGCTTCCATAACCCGCCGGTAATCATTGGGATAGACTTTCACCAGGCGTTTCCTGGAATCCTTCCATGTATCCAACACTCGCCACGCCAATTTGCTCCCCGTGTAGTTGACGTGCTTCTGAATCATGCTTCGAACCAGTTCCGCCTCTTCGTCATCTTCCAACTCAAAGAATTGAACCATTTCCAGGTTACACCGACTCGATAAATCACCACTGGTGTCCAAAACGTAAGCCATTCCTCCAGACATTCCCGCTGCGAAATTCCGACCCGTCTTCCCCAGCACAACGACTCGGCCACCGGTCATATACTCACAACCGTGGTCTCCAACTCCTTCTACGACCGCCATAACGCCGCTGTTTCGAACACAGAACCGTTCACCGGCCACTCCCGAGATGTAGGCTTCGCCCCCTGTCGCTCCATAGAAAGCAACGTTTCCAATAATCACATTCTCTTCAGATACAAACGATGAGCGCCGCGGCGAATAAACCACAATGCGACCTCCCGAAAGGCCTTTGCCGATGTAATCGTTTGCATCACCCTCGAGAGAAAGGGTCATCCCGGGTGGGACGAAGGCACCAAAACTCTGGCCGGCCGATCCTTTGAAGAGCAGGTTAATCGTGCTATCGGGCAAGCCCTCCGAACCGAAACGCCGAGTCACTTCACTTCCCAGAATTGTTCCCACCACGCGATCGGTGTTTCGAATCGGAAGCGTGGCGGAAACAGTGAACTGGTTCTCGAGGGCCGGTTCACACAGCTTCAACAACTGGGTGTTGTCAAGGGACGACTCGAGTTCGTGATCCTGTTGTTTCTTGCACCGCCTGCCCACATAGCCCGGAACCTTTGGCTGGAACAGGACGTTCGAAAGATCAACACCAGCCGCTTTCCAGTGATCCAGAGCCGGCTCAAACTCCAGGCAATCTGTACGCCCCATCATTTCTTCCATCGACCGGAAACCCAACTCGGCCATCAACTCACGGATTTCTCTGGCAATGAAGTACATCAGATTGACGACGTGAGAAGCATGCCCTGAGAACTTCTTCCTCAGACGTGGATTCTGTGTGGCAACGCCCACCGGACAGGTATTCAAATGACAGGCCCGCATCATGATGCATCCCATCGCCACTAGAGGCAAAGTGCCAAAGCCATACTCCTCTGCTCCCAGGAGGGCTGCAACTGCGACGTCGCGCCCGGTCTTGATCTGCCCATCAACCTCCAGCGTCACGCGACTCCGAAGATCATTGAGCAGGAGCACCTGCTGAGTCTCTGCCAACCCGAGTTCCCATGGAAGCCCCGCATGTTTGATGCTCGTCAAAGGAGAGGCGCCGGTTCCTCCGTCGTGTCCACTGATCAGAATGACATCGGCCTTGGCCTTGGCGACTCCGGCAGCGATCGTTCCTACCCCGACTTCCGCCACCAGCTTCACATTAATGCGAGCAGCGGAGTTCGCATTCTTCAGGTCATGGATCAACTGAGCTAGATCTTCAATCGAGTAGATATCGTGATGAGGAGGAGGAGAGATAAGCCCCACTCCGGGAGTCGAATACCGAACTCTGGCTATCTCGGGATAGACCTTGTGGCCGGGCAACTGTCCGCCTTCTCCCGGCTTCGCTCCCTGCGCCATCTTTATCTGAATCTCCTGTGCCCGAACCAGGTACTCACTGGTGACCCCGAAGCGTCCCGAGGCAACTTGTTTGATGGCGCTGTTACGCGAATCCCCGTTCGGATCCAGTGTATAGCGTGCAGGATCTTCACCACCTTCGCCGGTATTGCTTTTCGCTCCAATTCGATTCATCGCCACCGCGAGAGTCTCATGAGCTTCGCGACTGATCGATCCGTAGGACATAGCACCCGCCTTGAACCTCCGAACGATCGACTCTACAGGCTCTACCTCTTCCAAAGGGACAGGCCCGTTCGTCGCTCGAAATCCAAGGAGACTCCTCAGCGTCGCCAACTTTTCTGCACGATCATTCACCAGCGCACTGTACTTCTTGAAGGTTTCGTAGGAGTTGTTGCGGCAAGCCTGCTGAAGGAGATGCACCGTTTTCGGGTTGAGAAGGTGATACTCGCCTCGATTCCTCCAGTGGTACTGACCTCCCTCATCGAGATGCCGCTCCGGAGGCCGGTCCGCATACGCCTTTTCATGGCGTTTCCGAACCTCTTCTGCGATTACGTCGATGCCAATTCCACCGATGCGTGAAACTGTCCCGGTGAAGTACTTCTCCACCACTTGGGGGTCGATTCCAATACACTCAAAGATCTGTGCCCCGTGATAACTGTGCACTGTGGAGATACCCATCTTGGACATCACCTTAACAACACCTTTGGCGGCGGCTTTAATGTATCTGGAGACGGCGGTCCGGTGGTTCAGCCCAGGCAGCCTTCCTTCGTCGATCATCTCGTCCAACGATTCAAAAGCGAGATAGGGATTGACAGCGCTCGCCCCGTAACCAATCAAAAGTGCAAAATGATGGACTTCTCTTGGCTCACCGCTTTCCACGACGAGGCCAACCCGCGTTCTGGTCTCTTCACGGATCAGATGATGATGGATCCCAGACAAAGCAAGGAGGGCCGGGATTGGGGCATTGTCCACATCCGCAGCTCGGTCAGTGAGGATGATGATTTCACAGCCATCCTCAATTGCCTGAGACGCCTGTCGGCAGAGGTCTTCCATCGCCTTCTCAAGCCCGGGCCCGCCTTCCTGGACCGGGTACAGGATTGGCAATGTGACGCTCTTGAACCCTCTGAAATCGGCTCCGCCATTGTTGGTCCCATCCAACTGTTGCAGCTTTTCCAGGCTCTCATTGCTCAGGATCGGAGATCTGAGCATGATCTGTCGTGCAGACTCCGGCTCAGGCTCCAACAGGTTCCTTTCCGGGCCAATGGTGGCACCCCCCGAGGTAACCAGCGCCTCTCGAATTGCATCAATTGGAGGATTCGTAACCTGAGCAAACAGCTGCTTGAAGTAGTTGTAGAGCAACTGTGGGCGATTAGAAAGAACAGCCAGAGAAGTATCGTTTCCCATTGACCCAAGCGGATCACCGCCGGCCTGAGCCATGGGTCCCAGGATCATCTTCAAGTCTTCTGTTGTGTACCCGAAAATCTTCTGTCGCAACAGAACCCTCTCCCGGTCAACCGGGTGAACGTAATCCGAGTCGGGGAGATCCGCCAGAGGGATTTGGTGCGCAGCCAACCACTCGCTGTAAGGGTGTTCCGCAGCTAACTCCTGTTTGATCTCCTCGTCCGAGATGATCCGTCCCTGTTCAGTGTCGACGAGGAGCATACGACCCGGCTGAAGCCGCCCTTTCTTTTCGATCTGTTCGGCAGCGATGTCCAGGACTCCAACTTCGGAAGCCATGACTACAAGCCCGTCCTTCGTCACATAATAGCGGGAGGGACGAAGCCCGTTTCTGTCGAGTACGGCTCCGATCCGAGTGCCATCTGTGAACGTAACCGAAGCAGGTCCATCCCAGGGTTCCATGAGGCAAGCGTTGTATCGGTAGAAGTTCCGCTTGGCCTCATCCATCAAGTCATTGTGCTCCCAAGGCTCCGGGATCATCATCATGATGGCATGAGGTAGAGATCTCCCGCCCAAGTGCAGCAACTCCAGCGCGTTGTCGAAGATCCCGGAATCGCTTCCACTCTCATCCAGTACCGGCAGAATCTTCTCCAGGTCAGAGCCAAAAAGCTCCGATCTGAACATGCTTTGCCGGGCACGCATCCAGTTGACATTGCCCCGCAGCGTGTTGATCTCACCGTTATGGCTCAGATAGCGGTAGGGGTGAGCCCTGGCCCAACTTGGAAAAGTATTGGTACTGAAGCGGGAGTGGACCATGGCCAGGGCGCTCTCCATGGTGGCATTCGCCAGATCATGATAGAAAGGCACCAATTGATCCGATTTGAGCATCCCCTTATAGACTATGGTTCGATAGGAAAGTGAACAGACGTAGAACATGTCCGCTTGTGGGAGGCCCAACGCAAGGATTCTGTTCTCGACCCGCCGGCGTATGACATACAGCTTCCTTTCAAACGCCATTTCGTCTTCGAGTTCGGAACTCCTGCCAATGAAGACCTGTCGTATAACTGGTTGAGTCGCTTTGGCCTCAAGCCCGAGCGGGTTACTGTCACTCGGAACGTTCCTCCAACCCAAAACTTTCTGCCCCTCTTCGACAACCGTCTTCTCGAGAATCCACTCACAGTGGTACCGCGCCTCCGGATCTGTGGGGAGAAACACAATCCCCGCTCCATACCAACCGAATTTCGGAAGATCGAATTGTAGATTTGTCCGAAAATCCAGAAAGAACCTGTGAGGCATCTGGATCAGAATGCCGGCTCCATCCCCGGTATCAGCCTCGCAGCCGCAGGCTCCTCTGTGGTGCAGATTGTTCAGAACCTCGATCGCCTGCTTGACTATTAAGTGACTTTTCTTCCCCTTCTGGTCTACGACAAACCCAACGCCACAGGCATCTCGCTCCTGACGAGGGTCGTACATTCCTTGTTGAGAGGGGTATCCCCACTGAGACATTTCGCCCAAACCTTCCTGTTATGAGTCAAACCCGCAGCGCGTACCTGACCCGAACCTCACACACACTAAATACTGCGGTGACGGAAGCCTGCAAGAGAAGCAGACTAGAACTACCATACCATGAGATTTTGAAATGGTTAATTATGGAACCCTAATAGAACCATAGAAGAAACTCACGAAAGCGGTCTCAATTCTCGATGTTGTGCCGGGAAATCCTCTGGGAGAGACTTGCCCAAGTCGGGTTCTCCAGGGTGGTGTCTCAACCCTCCAGTTCCGGCCGACGACGGAACATATCCGCCGGAAAACCCTGCTCAGTTCGGGGTAGTCGAACGGTACGCTTAACTACAAAATCAAACAGAAGCGGGTTGTAATCGTATATTTCACTCAACAACTCGCCTTGTCCACCGTCAATCATGCCTGCCCTCACCATACTCTTTAGACGAACGACGATATTCACGGCCGGAAGCGGATAGTCACTACCGTTCACCAATCGACTGTGTAGATCCCGGCGTTCGAGGATGACCTGAAGCGGCCGCGGCAGACGATTGAACTGCGTCATTGCCGAGATATCCCCAAAGAGCAGCCCATGGTACTCCTGTTCCCCCATCAACCGAAGGAATAGATCGAAGTTATCGACCAGGGGTCCGTTCCTGCGGTCTAGATCCGGGTTCCGGCCAAGACTGGCGCAGTGCGCAATGATAACTCTCACGCCCATTTCCAGAGGTCGGCGCAGCAGCAGCGGATTGCCAAACCGCTGATCTTCTCCCGACTCCACTGCCTTTTCCTCTCCAGCATGCGTCAACAGTGTCATACCCAACTCTTTCATCTTGCGATAAAAGGGGTCTATCCGGGGGTCTCCCGGGTTCATTCCCATGGCGTTCGGCAGCCACTTGACGATGCGTACGCCCCGCGCTGCACAGTTTTCCAGTTCCTCGAGCGCATCCTCACGATACGGGTGTACCGAGGCCGTCGCTACGAAATAGTCCGGGTAGCGTGCTGCCACCGCGACCGCATACTCATTGGGAACATAGAAGTCCGTCTTCACCAGATTCGGCGTCCCATCCTGGTTGTAGTGTTTATCAAAAGCCAGAAGATAGGTTCGAACTCCACCCGGGATTCCTCCGACCAGACGCGACAACCGCTCGACAAACTGCTCGTCGGCCTGATTCAGGTCACGAATCCCGGCAGCGCTCAAGTAAACGAGGAACTTCAGGTGACGCACCGGATGCATCCAGCTTTGCATCGCCGGATTCACAAAAGCGCCACCGCCACTATGCCCTAATCCCAGGAGGTGTACGTGACAATCCACGAGTTCGCCCGGTTCGAAGCCACTCAGTGCTTCATCCACAAGCCGCCGCGCAGCTGAGCCCAGGTCGTTATCGAGATCCTCAGGTTTTCGCCGGAAGGCACCTCCGGCAAGATCAAGCAGCGATCTTCGACCAGTTCTTGGCATGCCGCGTTTCCTTGGCTACAGCATAACAGGAACCGGGGAGTAAGACCCAAGTCCCAAGCACCAATCCCCAAGGCAAGTTCGAAGTTCGAAGTTCGAAGCTCGAAACTCGAAACTCGTACTTCGTCGTTCGTCGTTCGTCGTTCACCCAGATGCCGGACCAACCACTAAAGCACGAATTCACTAGTAAGATCT
>JAUWTT010000448.1 GCA_030614585.1 Acidobacteriota bacterium | reverse complement strand
TCCGCGAGCCGCGTCAGCAATGTCATTACTGTCGTATATTTCAGGTCCTTACCAGATTTCCGGTTGTATTCCTCCCGAACTTCCTTGGCAGAAGCTGGGCTGATTCTCCAAAGAGTTCTCAACAACTTGAATTCCAGTGGCCCGAGTTCCGGTATTTGTCTTCGCATAAGCCTCACTCTCTACGCAGGTAGATACACTACTACATACGTAGAGACTTTGCAAAAGTTCCTTGATGAGGGTGACCGGTTCACTTAATCATTCTGCGGAATCGTCGGATCTCCTTGTAGATCTCCGGAAGCTTCTGAGTGACGGCCTGGATCTTCAGTTCGCTGCGGTAATCGCGGCTATAGGGCCCGCCAACCCGGCTGCCCGAGGGAATATCTTTGGTGACCGCAGTCTTCTGCATCACAATGACGTTATCACCGATGGTGACATGGTCGGAAACGCCGGCCTGCCCAGCCAGGATGCAGTTCTTACCTATGGTCACGCTCCCGGATATCCCGACACAACCAACAATCACGGTGTTCTCTCCGATGTGGCAGTTGTGTCCCACGTGAACCAGGTTGTCGAGCTTCACATGGCTCTCCAGAACGGTGGTACCGAAGGTGGCACGATCTACACAGCTGTTGGCCCCAATCTCAACGTAGTCCCCGATTTCAACACGCCCGCCCTGTTCGATCTTCACCTGTTTCTCCCCATCGTGAACATAGCCAAAACCGTCCGCACCAATCACAGTTCCACTGTGGAGGACCACGCCTTTCCCAACGGATACACCGGCATAGAGGCTCACGTTGGGATGGAGAGTTGACCCGGCTCCGATCCGACAGCCATTGCCGATCACAACACCGGGGTAAAGCGTCACTTCTTCTTCTACGACCACCCCGGCACCGATCGACACAAAAGGGTGGATAGAGACCGGTTCTGTAATCCGACAAGTCTCGGATACTGACGCCAGGTGAGAAACTCCCAGATTTCGAAACGGTTTAGCTCCGAAAAGGGCCAGAATCCGGGCAAACGTCAGTTTAGGGTTCGCCGACCGGATTAACGGCTTCTTCTCGTCCGAATGGATGTCGGGAACGATGACGGCCGTTGCTCCCGTGGACTCGAGGTCTTCCAGGTACCTTTTTCGAGCCGCCAAGGTGATGTCACCTGTCGCAGCCAACTCAAAGGGTTGTACCCCGGAAATCTCGATCCCTGGGTCCCCGACTACAGAACCTCCCCCCTGTTTGGCTAGTTGACCGAGAGTGAACATGGTAATGGATTTAATAATGGACGTTGGATGAGGTCAAGGGAAGTTCGAAGTCCGAAGGGCGAAGTACGAACGAAGAATGCGGCTTGGGGCTTGCAAGGATTGTGCCGTTCTTCGCGTCTTGGCGTGAGGAAGATACATTTCACGCAAAGCCCGCCAAGTTCGCTGAGGGTTGATTCGATTTCGAGCATCCTCCTTCGCTCTTCGAGCTACGGAGGACAGGCGGAGCACGAACTAAGATGCCAAGCCGCGGGTCACGCCAGTTGAAGCTGCTATGATTCTCATTGGATCTGGAAAACTTTGGGGCTCGCGCGGCGCATATGGGCTAGAATTGAGGAACGGCTGCCAACGAGCGACGGCCGGGGCAGAACAATGGGTGATCCTATTAACGAACAGTTGGAAGTATTCGCAGAATATGTCAAGGCGAAGGGCCTGCGAAAGACCCGACAGCGTGACCTCGTGGTCAGGACCTTTCTTCAGACCGAGGGCCACCTCAGTACCGACGAACTTTACAACCTGGTCCGGAAGGAAGACTCAAAAATCGGCTATGCGACCGTCTTCAGAACGCTAAAGACCCTGACGGACTGCGGATTGGCGAGGGAAACCGACTTGGGAGATGGGTTCACTCGATTTGAACACCTGTACAAGCACCCACACCACCACCATATCTTATGTGTCGAATGCAACAGAACGATCGAATTCAATAGTCCTGAACTCGAAGAACTGCAAAGGAAGATCGTTTCGGAATATGATTTCGAGCCTGTTCGCTACAAATTTCAGGTTTTCGGCGTGTGCCGCGAATGCCGAGCCAAGATAGAGCCGACCCAGGAGAGCGTGGTTTCAGATCTGGTTTTTGCTCGAGACGCGCTGAAGATCGCCATGGAAACCGAGAGCCGGGGCGTCCGCTTCTACAAGATCGCCTCGAAGGTCGCCGCTCGCCCCCTGACACGGACAACTTTTCTCAGAATGCTTAAAGACGAACAGCAACATCTCAGAAATCTCAAATCCGAGTGGAATCGTCTGATTGCCCACAATGAGGAGGTTTTGAACGCGCCAGTGTTCCTCCACTTCGATTTCGACGCCTTGAAGAAGATCTTCCCTTCCCGCGAAGAAATCGGTAGAAGGCTGAGTTCCGATCTGAGTGAGGAAGAAGCGCTACGCCTGGCTTTGGCGATGGAGAAAGATGCGTTCGCTTTCTTCTCAAGTTATGCAGAGCGATTTTCTGATACGCAGGGAAGAGATATCTTCCGCAAGTTCGCGGCAGAAGAACAAGAACACTGCGAAACGATTGAAGCTGCCCTCAAGAGTCTTTCCGATTAGGATCAGGCCTCTACAAATCGATCTTCCAATTCGACACCAAGCCCGTCCGCAATTCGATTCACGTAATTAAAATAGGCGACTATCTGACAGGCGTCGTGAATACTTCGGTCGTCGAAACCTACGACACGTAACGCTTCGATGTCCGCTTCAACGACAGAAGCGGGATCTTTCGTGAGTTTGACAGCGTACCGCAGCAACTCGCGATCGGCCGCGGAAAGGTTGACGGAAGTGAGCTGGTTAGTCTTGAGTGTCTCCACCAGTATTTCGTCTCGAGTGAGTCTACGGAGCCCCGCCCCGTGATGCTTCACTCAGTAATGGCAATCGTTTACGGCTGACACGACCACCGCAATCATCTCGCGCTGAACACGAGTCAATGGCGATTCCCCGAACATGCCGGCCCGATAGATCTCCCAGTGGGCCCGAAGGACCAAAGGGTTGATACCATGAATTCTCAGGATGTTGTCAGGATCAAGCTTCCATTCTTCAGCGGGAACGTAATCTATGAAGGCCATGCAACCATTGTACTGAACAATTGGGAGCTGATTTTCGTTGCTAAGGTAGATGGAGATTAGGAGGAGAAGAATGGCAGTGCGCACGGCAGCTCTTTTGAGCGTTTCATTTCTTTTGGCCTGTGTTGTCTCTCCGGGCAAGAGCAGTGTAGTGGAAAACCGCACCTTCAGCATCCCGGCTGACGGATTAACTACACTCAGGATAGAGGCGGAAGCAGGTTGGCTCGAAGTCGTAGGTGATGCAGACAGCAACGAAATCCTTGTTGAAGCCGAGTTCGTGGGTAATACCTACGGCTCCGAAGATGTCGAACAGCTCCTGAAGGGGATGAAATTGACTCACAAGGAGAATGGAGGCGTTGCAACGATTGAAGCCCGAACTGAATCGAGTTCCTGGAACCGAAATCCCCGCATCAACCTGACGGTCTATGCACCGTCGAGCCTGGAAGTGGACATCAATGACAGTTCGGGAGACTTGAAAGTACGTAACTTCGATGGCGCCCTCCTACTCGACGACAGCTCTGGCGACATTGTCGTCGAATCAGCAGGTGCGTCAGTCCAGGTCAATGATAGTTCCGGAGACATGCTGCTGACAGGCGTAACCGGCACCTTGGATGTGGAAGATAGCTCTGGCAACATTGATATCCGTGGTGCCGGCGACGATGTCGATATTGATGATTCCTCGGGTGACATCAGTGTCGTAGACGTAAGAGGCAGTGTGAGAGTCGCTGACTCTTCGGGCGACATCTCGGTTGAAGATGTAAGCGGCGACTTTGAGGTCACACAGGACGGTGGCGGTCGGATCAACTATGCGGGGGTCCAGGGGACGGTTTCAATCCCCGAAAACAAGCGGAAATAGGACCTTCTCCCGGATCCGCCCCAACTATTTCAACTCGTCGAATTCGGCTCCCAGCCTCAAATACAGCATCCGAAACCACTCCTTTGACGAGCTGAGCTAGATCGACTGCTTCATGCTTCAGCTCTTGGGATCCACTCTCGAGACTGTCTCAAAGCTCGAAAACACTCCAGGAATGTCCCGTCGCTCCGCTCCGGGCTCTGATCTCCGGAGTTTGGCCTTAAAGGTCCAGAGAGACTGAACGGTTTGCCGAGAGG
>JAUWTT010000243.1 GCA_030614585.1 Acidobacteriota bacterium | reverse complement strand
ATTTGACGACCTCGAAAAGATCAAAGCCGAACCGGCCTTCACGTCCCTGCACGAGAAGGCCCGATTTCAGGAGTTGATCAACCGAGACGATTCATAAACTCACCACAAAGACAAAGATTCACCACCAAGACACCAAGGCCACCAGGAGTTCTTGGTGGCTTGGTGGTTAGCATCATCCGGGACAGCAGCGGGCCGTACCCATGTCAGCTGAATTCGCCGGCAAGCCCGTCCCGCACGCGTTCTAAGAGAGCTTTCGTGGCCAGAATCCCATCGGGCTCGCTCAGTCCGGTCCCTTCGTATTCAATACCGACATAGCCTCTGTAACCGGCATCGAGAACAATCTGCATTATCTTTTTGAAGTCCATCGACGTCTCATTTCCAGACTCGTCAAATTCATAAGACTTAGCGCTCACCGACTTCGCGAAAGGCATCAGCTCTGCGATACCTTTGTAGCGGTCATACCATTTACCATCCTCAATCTCGAAGTTCCCAAAATCGGGCAAGGTTCCTACCCTGGGGTGGTCAACGAGCTTCATAACATCAACGAGCCAGGGAGCATCGCTGGAAAGACCTCCATGATTCTCAACCAGGATATTGATTTCATATGAATCGGCAAACTCGCACAGTTGCCGAAGCCCATCCGCAGCCAACTTAGCCTGTTCGACAGCAGTAAGCTGAGGATCACTCGACGCATTGACTCGAATTGAGTGGCAACCCAGGAAGCGCGCTGCCTCAACCCACTTGTGGTGATTCTCCACCGCCTGTGCCCGAGCCACTTCGTCAGGATCTCCCAAGTCTCCTTCAGCGTCACACATAATCAGGACATTGCGAACACCCTCGTCATCCGCGCGTTTCTTTAGCTCTGCCATGTACGCCTCGTCGTTGGCCCGGTCAAAAAAGAAGAGATTCACGTACTCGACGGCGTCAATCCCAAAGTCGCGTTTGGCCATGGTGGCGAAGTCGAGTGGATCGATATCTCCGGCCAGGACGGTGGGATAATCATCTGTCTTCACGATCCGCCCGAATTCCTCCCAGCCATAGGTCTCCCCAGGGTCTGAGCCGAATAAGCCGCGGTGAAGCGACCATTGGGCCAAGGATATTTTGAAAATGGGTTCTCTCGGAGTAACAACTGCACGCTCTTCCGAGCCGCACGACGCGGCCAACAAGGTCACTCCTGCCCCTGCTGACTTCACCAAAAACTCACGCCTCGTTTCCTTTTCATTCATAAATTTCCCCTTTCGGCTTTGCAGCACGGTTCAGCACCTATCCCTTACTGGAACTTCGAGGAGATGGTAAACCCGGACTGAAGAGACTGCAAACCAAGGGCGAATATCGACGAAACCGGTCACACAATCAGTTACAAATTGCCCTCTGAGACGCTATTCAAGAAGACTTTTCCACAGAATGTGGAAAATAGTGTGAATAACCTGTGACGATATTGACACAAAAGGTTATACATCTTGAAGGTAGGGTACACCATGCGATTTTGCACACAAATTGTGCCCCTCCGGAAGGTCCGGTTTTGGCTTGATTTCACCTGTGAAACGATTAAACTTGATCACGGTCCCAAGAGGTAGACGCAAACAGTCGGTACCTCGGAAGTGGCAACCGAGAAGGGGCTAGGAAGCTGATTCCAGTTTACTGGAAAAAGCGGATTGGCTGTTTCTCGACAGAGTTCAAAACTCACCGTTAGGGAGCCTTTGAACTCGGCGGGATTTGGGATAGAAATCGGGTTTCCCGATTTCTAGAACAAGTCTTGGGTTGCTTAGCTCAGGACCTGAGGTTTGAGGCGAAGTTGACTGTTAATGGCTTCGGTTGTTAGCAACAAAAGGACCTCAAAGGAGCGGGCAGCAAGTTTCGGCTTGCTGTCGGTTCGACTCGAACATCGGTTCTAAAATCTCTTCGGAGTTTTTGGAAATCCGAAAGACGGGAACTCAGGAAATTGAGTGCAGATTGGAGATGATTCGTCAACTCTGATCAGCCTTCCGAATGCGAATCGCCGTGGATCTGATCCTGGAATCACAGCAGACGGAGTTTCGGCTCTGAAAGCTGCCGGGAGCAGTAAGCGGAGAAGAGGGTGCTTGCTTGTGAAAAGACGAATTCCTTCGGGAATTTGAACTTCTGCAAAGTAAGTTCGCTCAGCGCTGAATGGGGAATTTGGCTTCGGTCAAACAACGTATTCATTGTTACCGCGGCGCCGATGATGCGGATTTCACTTGGGACCATTTTTTTTGCTCTCTTCTATAGCCCCGTTATCCGTTTCGCTCCACTCCCAGGCATCAAACACCGCACCCCCCATGCTCCCGAAAAGCACTCAGCCGGAAGTCACTGATCCTGGTCACCTGGATACATTCGTTTCAGGAGCTGGATCTGTCCCGCGTGATACACATCATGTGCAGCGCTCCCACGACCAAGAGCACCAAGGAAAGAGAGCGGCGGTATTGCTTGGCTTTTCTTGGTGAATCTTGGTGTCCTTGGTGTCTTCGTGGTTAAACTGGGATCTGTCCAAGTCAGTATGCACCTGCAAGGCTCAAAGAAGCTCCTCGCCGAACTTTCTACCCACCTGAGGCAACCCTTTACCGCTAAACAGCATCTCAAGAGATATGCGATTTGGAAGTCTTGCGTCCGTCACGTCTGCGTTTGCTTTCATTTGTCTTTTTCAGTCTGCCATCCCGCTGGCTGCATCGGACAAACTGAAGCCGGAGGAAATCATCCAGCGATTTGCGGCCAGGGAGTCGGAATTTCGGGATGTCTGGGAGCAATACACGTACACGCAGAGGATCGTTTTTCAAGTCATAGGTCGCTCGGGGGAAGCAAAGGAACAGCGTGAAATGATTGTCGAGGTGTATTACACCAAAGAAGGGGAACGAGAGACCAGGGTTATCAGTGACCGTGGGGCTCTTTCTTCGGTAGGTGTCACCAAAGAAGACATTTCGGACGCTATTTCTATGCAGCCCTTCGTTCTTACTAGCGAAGAGCTTCCCGAGTACAAGATCAAGTATAAGGGCGAAGAGCAGGTTGACGAGCTCGACACCTACGTATTCGACGTGAAACCGCGCAAAATGAAGAAACGGCAACGCTACTTCAAGGGGCGCATCTGGGTGGACAACATTGATTTCCAGATAGTCATGACGAGGGGAAAGATTGTTCCCGACTATCGGGACAACAAGTTCCCGGAATTCGAAACGGTCCGTGAACAGATCGATTCGAAGTACTGGTTTCCAACCTGGACCGAGGCTGATGACGTTCTGCATTTTGGAGGTTATAACAGCGTACACGTACGGCAGCTCATAACTTATGGGAACTTCAAGAAGTTCGAAGTCGGGACCGCGATCAAATATGGCTCGGTAACCGAAGGTGAAAGTGAACCGCAGTGACGCCTGGCAACGCGAATGTTTGGATTCGGATACGGGAAGCTAATATGATGGATGGTGATGAACAGCAATACCAAGTCCCGTGTCAAGCTGGTGCAAAGACCTCGTAGAAACAGAAAGAACGATTCGGTCCGTAGACTCGTCCGAGAGACTCTCCTCACCCCGTCAGATCTAATTCTGCCTCTTTTCGTTGTAGAGGGAACTGATAAACAAATTCCGATTCAGTCGATGCCCGGGGTCTTCCGACTGAGTCCAGACCTCCTGCTCGAGCAAGCTCGGTCAGCCTATACTCTTGGAATCCCCGCAGTCGCTCTCTTCCCTGTACTTCCGGAATCGGCGAAAGACCGATTCGCCACTGAATCGACTAATTCCGATGGCCTCCTCCAACGGACCGTTCGCGGATTGAAGAGCCAGATCCCTGAACTGACGGTTATTACCGATGTGGCCATGGATCCATACTCCAGCGATGGTCACGACGGGGTGTTCAAAGACGGTCAGATACTCAACGACCCTACCCTCGACATACTCGCAGCGATGGCTGTTTCTCAGGCCGAAGCAGGCGCAGATATCGTTGCTCCGTCGGATATGATGGATGGAAGGGTCCGGTCTATTCGTGACGGCCTCGATCAAAGTGGTTTTGAGGGAGTCGGGATTCTTGCGTATTCCGCAAAATACGCATCGGCCTTCTATGGTCCATTCAGAGACGCGCTCGATTCAGCACCTAAATCGGGTGATAAGAAGACCTATCAGATGGATCCCGCAAATGCCAGAGAAGCAGTCCGCGAGGTTCTCCTTGACATCGAAGAGGGCGCGGACATAGTGATGGTGAAACCGGCTCTGCCTTACCTGGATGTGATCTCTGCAGTACGTTCAGCTGTTCAGGTGCCGGTGGCCGCTTACAGTG
Source organism: Acidobacteriota bacterium (assembly GCA_030614585.1). GTDB lineage: Bacteria > Acidobacteriota > UBA6911 > RPQK01 > JAPXNP01 > JAUWTT01. The sequence goes on along the minus strand of JAUWTT010000243.1, from coordinate 2,048 downwards.
TCAGCGGTGAATATGCAATGGCCAAAGCAGCTGCTCAACTTGGCTGGCTCGACGAAGATGCCGTTGTTGGAGAAATGCTGATCGCAATCAAGCGTGCCGGGGCGGACATGATCCTGACTTACTTCGCTCTCGATATTGCCCAATCCTTGTGATACTTCCCTGCCCCCCAGGGTGAGCAGGCCAAATCCCTGCCGAGAAACCAATATTTCCTTTGCGTACTTGGCGTCTTGGCGTGAGGAATATTTGTTTCACGCAAAGTTCGCCAAGGGTCGATTCGATTACGAGCACGAGCACGGGTCAGCCTACCCAAGACCCTCCCCTCAATTAATCTGGCTCTGTCCCGGGGTTGGCATTGCGTCCGGAATGACATTCCGGTTAATGTGATCGTCAAGGTTGATCACGTACGTCTCAGCGGACTCTAAGAGGATCTGCGAGTGCGTAGCTGCAATGATCCTCATGTCCTTTTGGTCGACAAGTTCCTTCAACATCATCAGGATTCGCCTCTGATTAGACTGAGATAGTGCCATCTCAGGCTCATCGAGCAGCAAGACGGTACCTTCCGGAAGGCTGGGGAAAGCTTCCTTGAACATCGTCAACATGACTTGGCCGTGACTGGCCATGGAAAGGAACTCCTTCATCTGTGGATTCTCGGTGAAAAGTTCCAGCTGATTCCGGGGATTGTGTTGTTCGGCATCAAAAAGGAACACGTTCGGAGTCTCCTGTCCCGCCAAATCGATCCTGTACGAGTAATGCTCAACCTGTTCGTTCTTCAGTGCGTAGTAGATGGAGTGGAGCAGAGTTGACTTCCCGGTACCATTCTCACCGGCCAGCATCACCAGCGGATGAGAAAGATCCACAACCATCGGCATATGAAAATTGAGGTTTATAAAAACTGGATGCGTCAATATCTTTAAGTACATTAGACCCGAATCTCCTTGGGAAAAGAACGCTTTTCTCTGCCGGCAGAGATCAACGCGAATTAACGACCCAACATCATATTTCATTTGGCGTTTTCATGTCGTACGAGGAGGGAATTTAGACATTCTCTTCAGCGGCGTGTTAGATTCGTTGGCCGGAGCAATCTCAGATGACCAAGAGCAATACCAGTCCTTTAAGCGGAACTCGTGACTTTCTCCCGATCGACGTGTTGAAAAGGGCCTACGTGGTAAGAACCATCGAACGCGTCTACCAGAGTTTCGGATTCGAGCCCCTGGAAACACCTGCCATTGAGCGTCTGGAGACACTGTTGGGCAAGTATGGGGAAGAAGGCGACCAGCTCATCTTCAGAGTCATGAAGCGTGGCGAAAAGCTCAAAAGGGTCGTGGAATCTCAGCCCACTGAAGACAGTCTTGCCGATTCCGGCCTGCGCTACGACTTAACGGTCCCCCTGGCTCGGGTAGCGGCGGAGCATCAGGCTCGGCTCCCAAGGTACTTCAAACGGTACCAGATCCAACCGGTTTTCAGAGCCGACAGGCCTGCCAAGGGAAGGTTCAGAGAGTTTATACAGTGCGACCTGGATGTCGTGGGATCGACTTGTATGACCGTAGAGGCCGAGGTGCTGAATGCAGCTGCTGAAGTGCTCAATCAGCTCGGTTTCGAGGGTACAGGAAGCTTTGCCATACGGGTGAATCATCGTGCCGTGCTGCGAAGCCTTATGCACGTGGCGGGGATCGATTCGCAACATGAGGAGACCGCTCTGGTCGCAGTGGACAAGCTGGATAAGATCGGTCTGGACGCCGTCCATGCGGAGTTGATTCAACGCGGCGTTCCCGAGGCGTCCGCTGCCCAGCTCATCAACAGTCTGGCTACGGCTCCCGAGCAAAATGCGGAAATGCTCAAGTGGCTTAAATCGCTGCTCACTTCTTCTGCAGAAGGGCTTCAAGGTGTCACAGACTTGGAGAACGTCTTGCGCTATGCCTCGAGCGGAGCGGCCGTGCACCACATTCGAATTGACCCCTACCTGGCAAGAGGACTCAGTTACTACACCGGTCCGATTTTCGAGGTCGCTGTCGAAAACTACAGTGGTTCGGTAGGTGGGGGAGGCCAAT
>JAUWTT010000375.1 GCA_030614585.1 Acidobacteriota bacterium | reverse complement strand
TCATTGAAACCCTTTTAATCCCTAGTGTGAGCAAACGTTGCAAGCAAGTGGGTTGCGGTGGCGCGCCCGACAGGATTTGAACCTGTGACCTTCGGTTTCGTAGACCGGCGCTCTATCCAGCTGAGCTACGGGCGCACGCTTGATTCTAAAGGACTTAGAGTCCTGTCTGTTCGATTGGAATCACCGATTGTAACCGAGTTTATAACCACTTCATTCAACAGTTCCGCTACGCTTTTCAAGTCGCGTTCACTAACGATGTTGTGGCGTTCAAAGACGCTCCGCGACTTGTGACCTGATAACTGCATGGCAACTCGCTCGGGAATTCCAGCCCTTACAAGGTTTCTCACTGCCGTCCTTCGGAGATCATGGGGTATCTGCCCGGCAACGCCTGCCTTCTTGCAAGCCGTGGCCCAAGCCTCGCGGAGGTCTCCAATCTTCTGGCCGTTCTTGTGAAAAACCCAGGGGCAAATAATACCACGATTCCTTTTGATCTGAGTCGTGTACTCTCTCTGATGAGCGTTTACACGAAGTCCTATTATTCACATAGATTGGAGCGATTTCCTGAACGAAACTACCAGCCAATCAACCTACTCAAACGTTTCGGGCCATTTTCTTGACGTGTGGTACACGCTCAGAATATGGATTTCTTGCTTCTTAATGCGATATGGCACGATATACGGCAAGTCATGCATGACTAGCTCGAATGTGCCGCGCACACGCCCCATTCGACCTATCCTCGGATGCTCTTTGAGTTGACTGACAGCAATCCCTATCCGCTGCGAAACTTTAAAAGCAGCTCGGGGATTGTCCTTTGCAATATAGTCCTGAATACTGTCCAGCGCGGCGGCGGCCGGTTCGGTCCAACGAATACGCACAATCAGGCGTTTTCGAATTTATTGAATATTCGAGCCATATCAGCGTCACTGGCAAAGCGGCCTTCTTCGGCGGCCTTGATGCCCACTTTGACGCGTTCGCTCTGCCAAGCATGCAATTCCAGAAGCTGGTCTATTGCCTGATTGACCAGGTAATTGCGCGATCTGTCCTGCTGTTTCGCAATTCTGTCCAATTGCTTGACCTTTTTGCTGTCCGCCCGGACGCTAAATGCCTCTGTTCCCATCGCTCTGTCATCCTCTCAGTTCATGACGGTTCATGATGATTACACTGTAATCGTAGCACAGATTAGATGTTTTCGAAGAAAATGTGACCTCCGGATTCTCAAGGAGACCGGAATTATGACACGGGCGAAAGTCGCCTCAGACGTTCCGGCTTCTATACCAACTCCTGATAGGTCTCCGCAATGGCGGCGATCCCTTCCGTGTTTTCCTCAGGTGTGAAGAAAGGAAAGGTCAGCCGGAAGAAGGCAGCTCCCGTTTCACGTACGTACTGTTCCTTGTATCCGGGCGCATAAACCCCGGGAGGCGCTAAGACGACTCCCCGTGTCTTCAGAGCAGCGATGAACTCAGGCTCGTCCGTAATTCCCTTCAGCGATATGCCGACGAAAAAGCCGCCCGTCAGTTCGGGAGCACCAGAATTTGGCAAATAGGTCTTCAAAGCCTGGTTTGTCGCCTCCATCCTCGGGCCGTAAAGATCGCGCAGCACCTTCAGGTGTTCGTCATAAAAGCCGGAATCGATCAAGGCGTGAATCGCGGCTTGAGTTGGATAATTGGGGTTGAGGCGCGTGTTGGCCACCACCGGAGTCATCTTCTGAAGTACCTTCTCGGGGAAGATCCCGAAACCACATTTTGCTCCAGGTGAAAGTGTCTTGGTGAACGAACCCACTAGAGCGGCGGTTTCAGGGAACTTGTTCAGCGGGAACAACTCGTTGTCCACACCATCGTATCGCAGTTCGTAGTAGGCAACATCCAGGACGTGCAGGACTCCCCGGTCGGCACACAACTTCGATGCGGCCTCAAGGTTGGCCATGGAGGTAGTGAGCCCAACCGGATTATGGTGGTAGGCAATCTGGTAGAAAACCGAAATGTCATTCGCGTCGAGTGCACTTTCCAGAGCTTCGAGATCGACCCCATCATCTGTCAGAGGAACGCCGACTGCCTGATGGTCAAGGCACGCGATGTCGGAAAGCACGCGGTCATAGGTCAACGCTTCAGTTGCGATTTGGCTGCCTCTGGGAAAGGACTTCAACAGCAGCGAAAACGTCTCCATCCCACCGTTGCTGCAGATGAGTCTGCTGGAGGGGTCATCCTCGACTCCAAAGCGCTTGGCCAGGATCGCCTTCAAAGGAAGAAACCCGTTGAAATCACTCAGACCGGCAGTCTGGTATTGAATCAGTTTCGCGCCGTATTTCTGTAAGTTGTTCGTGTATTCTCTCGAGAAAGCTTCCGCTATCGGGACGAGGGCCTCATCGGCTGGAACTCCCCGCAAAAAGTTGACCTGTGTCATCATTCCTCCTTATCGGTTACGTTGTTTCGGACGTGTCAAAATCTACCCTCCCTGATTCTCCAATTTTTTCCGTTTGAACTCCAGTGTTGGGGAAGGCTGCGGGAAACTTGATGAGTAAAACAGGCAGAAATGTACTGATTTCTTCGGTACACTTACCTGGAGCCATTCTGTTTGTCATCGATCAACCGTGCTCGAGGCCAGGCCAGAGGAGGAAAGCATGAAAGCAAGCGGCATCTTATGGGTCAGCTTGATTCTTATCTGTATTGTTTCACCCACGACCGTAAATGGGAACGATTTGGAGATTCTGAGCATGGGCACAGCCAGGCTGGATATTACTCCAGACGAACCTGTTCGATTGGCCGGATATGGGTCCCGGAAAGAAATGTCGACCGGCATCCACGACAAGCTCTACGTTCGGGTGGTCGCTTTCGAACAGGGGAAAAAACGGCTGGTTCTCGTTTCCACCGAAAACCTGGGATTCTACTCCGGCACGTACCCTTACATGTTGGACGCGATCAAGGCTGAGCTTGGAATAGCCCCGGAGGAAATCCTGCTTTCTGCCATTCATACCCACAGCGCTCCCACCCTGACGTTGGATGCAGAGAAGGTCCACCCAAACAATGTTCGCTACACAGAATTCCTGCAGGGGCGCATCATCGAAGCGGTTCGAACAGCGATGGGTGATCGCCGACCGGTGTCTGTCGGAGTCGGAACAGGTTCTTGCGCCGCGGGCGTCAATCGTCGAGAAGAGCGGCCAAACGGAACGATTGTGCTGGGGAGGAACCCGCAGGGGCCTCATGACAAGGAGGTCCTGGTCATGAGTTTCAAGGAAACCGGAGGGAAATCCCGCGGGCTGCTGTACAATTACGCCACCCACGCTACTTCCCTGGGCGGCGCCAACCTGCAGGTCAGCGGCGACTTGATCGGGATTGCAAGTAACCTGTTGGAGAGTTGGCAGCAGGGTTCAACACTGGCGGCCGCATTCATTGGGGCCTCGGGCGATATCGATCCCTGGTACCGCGTCCTTCCCGGATTCAAGACAGAGAATGGGTGGATTCCCGAGACGGAACTCCTAGGCCGTCTCCTCGCTGTTGAGGTGGCACACGTGCTGGAGGGAATCGACACCTATCGCGGCGGAGCAACGCTGGGCTCAATGAGTAGAACAATTCTTCTGCCGGGCAAGAAGCGCGGCACAAGGTTTGTTGAGGAGGGCGAGGAGCTTCCGCCGGTTCCCCTGCGGTTGAGCGCAGCCCGGATCGGGGAGATCGGAATCCTCGGGATCGATGCCGAGGTCCTCACGGAAGTTGGGCTGGCAATCAAGCAGGGCTCTCCATTCGCGCACACGTTGATTGTTACTCACTGCAATGGAGCCCAGGGATACCTTCCGCCCAAACACCTTTATAAAGAAGGTGGTTACGAGATCGACACTAGTCCCTTCGCACCTGGTGCCGGCGAGATTGCTGTAAAGGAAGCGTTGAACCTTCTCTACGACCTCGCGGGGTCGCAATCTCCACAGTAGAAGCCCTGTGTGGGGTGCCCCTGGGCCCTGAGATCCCGGGGCTCCGTATCGCACAAGAAAGCAGGCGTGGAGGAAGATAAGCTTCCAGCTTGTCATGACGGGAATCGGCTCCGCAGCGACGGCCTGGAAGGCCATCTTCCCACCGTGGGACAGGCATCCTTGCCTGTCATGACGACCATATTCCTCTCGGGACTTCGGGTGGATAGTCGCAGAGTGTCACACGGAGCCGGTCCTTTCAGGGCCCGGGCTTGGTGTCCCTTGGTGCCCTTCGTGCCTTGGTGGTAGATCCTACTCCATCAGAAAAGTCCCTTGGCCCGGGCGTATGTTGTGAAGCGCCGTTCGAGAGAAGTCAAATAACCACGCTCTCCAAGAAGACTCTCTGTAGTGGCGGCAGTGACATCTTCAAGCAGTCGTTCTTCGGGTTCGACCACCTGGCTCAAATCTGAGTCGGGACTGGGCCTGCTTCCAAGTCTGCGGCGCAATGAAAAGAGGGAACTGCCGGCTCGAAACAGGATTTGCCGGTTCACCTTAACGATCTTCTTGAAGATGTTCCGGATTGGAGAGGTATCCCAGCCATCGAGTGTGTCGGTGATGGTTTCACGCATCCGGATCAGTGAAACGTCGTCGAGTTGAGAATCGCTTGAGCGCTTTCTTCCGACAAGTGCGAGCAGGTAGGCATGATGAAATGTAGAGGACGCCCGCTCAGTCGAATCATGGATGGCGAAGATGAAAACGATCTTGCGAAACACCTTCTTAAACACGTATCCGAGAGTCTTGAGGGGCAAGACAAAGAGGGCCATAGCGGCTTTGTAAAGGCATCCACGACCTTTCCAGCCAGAAGGGCGTCGAACGAGGAAGAGAGCCTGCTCGGATGTCAGTTCGGTACCGGTTTTCCACAGAAGGTTTTGGGCCATGAACTTGCGGTGTCTGGCGAAAATCCAGTCGTCGACGAAAGGGATCGGGATCAGTGCCGTGGCGCCTCCCAAAAGACTGT
>JAUWTT010000582.1 GCA_030614585.1 Acidobacteriota bacterium | reverse complement strand
GGGAACTCTGAACTACATGTCACCCGAACAGGTGAAAGGTGAGGTGTTGGATTCCCGGACTGACATCTTCTCCGTGGGTGTCGTGCTGTACGAGATGCTGACAGGCTTGAATCCATTTCGCCGGAACACATCCGGGGAGACGGTCAGTTCCATACTCAAATAGGATCCTGCCCCTCTGAATCGTTATGCGAATGACGCGCCCGAGGCCCTCCAGCACATTCTGCGTAAGATGCTGGCCAAGGACCCTAAACGTCGTTCCCAATCGATGCGAGGAGTCCAGAACGATCTGGAACAACTTATAGAAGAGTCAGGAAGAACCGGAATTGCATCTGCAGAACGATCTTCCCCTTGGCTACAGCTGGCCGGCGTCGCAATCCTGGTTATACTTGCTGTAGCCACTGTCTACTGGTTTGTTTCCTCCTCGAGAACCGATACACCGTTGGCTCAGTTGGAAGCGGTCCCCTTAACCAGTTACCCGGGCCTCGAGAAGCAGCCGACTTTTTCTCCAGACGGCAGTCAGCTCGCCTTCGTTTGGGACGGGGAAAAGCGTGACAACATAGACATTTATGTGAAAACGGTCGGGCCTGGGCAACCCCTTCGACTGACTACAGACCCCCTCTCGGACTTCAGTCCGGCCTGGTCTCCGGATGGAAGCCAGATTGCCTTTTTGCGTTCTCGCGGGGGAGAACGTGCAGAGCTGTTCCTCATTCCTCCGACTGGGGGCACCGAACGCAAGGTCACCGAACTAAGTCCAGAAACAACTTTCACTACGCTGGCTTGGTCTCCAGATGGGCAATACCTGGCATTTTCCGATCGGTTCGGCGATATGATGAGCCTGGGAATCATCCTACTCTCGCTCGAAACAGGGGAGAGAATTCACCTGACTTCTCCGTCGGAGTCCGAAACCCGCGACTATCAGCCGGTGTTTTCCGCTGACGGGAAAACGGTCTACTTTGTCCGTTCGTCGTCCGGCGCTGACCTCTACTCTGTGCCGGCGGAGGGGGGGGAGCCACAGTGGATCAGCCGGGCGGGGAGTGTTTCGAGTATGGCCCTTGCGCCAGATGGGGAAGCTTTGGTCTTGGGGCGCGAACTTGGCGAACTCCTGAGAGTTCCAGTCTCCGGAGGAACATCGATACGCATGATGGGCCTTGAAGGTCGAGATCTCGCCATCTCCCGGCAAGGGCTAAGGCTGGCTGTTGCGCAACAATCGCATTCGACCAATATCTGGAAACTCGATTTGAAAACCGCGAATGGTGAATCGGGCACCCCGTTTCTCGTCTCCACAAGATTTGATGGATGCCCCGCGTTCTCCCGAGGCGGAGAGAAGATCGTTTTCAGCTCAGCTCGGTCCGGGGAGTTGGAGATCTGGACTTGCAACCCTGACGGGACCAGTCTGCTTCAACTGACAACCATCGGGAATTGTGGCAGCCCACGTTGGTCACCAGACGGAAACTGGATCGCGTTCGATCGAGAAGTTGAGGGAACCTACGATATCCATGTGGTGAGCGCGACGGGAGGTGCTGCCCTTCAAGTGACTGACTCGGAATCAGAAGACGTTCTAGCCAGTTGGTCCGGTGACGGGCAATTCATATACTTCACCTCCAACCGGACGGGTGAAAATCAGGTATGGAAGATTCCTTTCGGGCAGCGTGAAGACGATGCAATCCGCTCGGCTATCCAGGTGACTCAAAATGGGGGCTTTAGACCGATCGAGTCCTTGGACGGGAAATACCTATACTATCTCAAGTACAGAGCGGACCGCCGGATTTGGAGAATGCCCGTCGAGGGTGGGGAGGAAGTTCTCGTATCAGAATCGATTAACGCTTGGTGGCCTAACTGGGATCTCGCTCTTGACGGTATCTACTTCGTCGATCGGCAGGAGGTCTCGAATTTCCACTGGTCAAATCGACCCCTTTTCACTGTAGGCATGAAATGGACTGTGCGATCGTACAAGTTTGAAGACCAGAGTATCGTTGACGTAGGAGAACTCCGCTATCCACCCTCCTCCGGACCTGGGTTCGGAATTTCCCCTGACGGGCACTGGCTACTTTCTTCCCAATACGACAACGAGGTATCGGATCTCATGCTGGTGGAGAACTTCCGCTAATGCCCTGGCGCGTGGAGCTGTTGGAACTTCACAGGAGCTCTGAAAAAGTGACTCCCTGGTGACGCCAGTGACGCGTGTCGTACGGCTTGGTGCGGCTCTGTACGGAGTTGAGTCCTGTAACTCCTTTATTTGCAACACAAGTGCCACGCCTGATAAGCGTGAGGTCGCGGGTTCAGGGTTCTTCTGTTTGGAAGAGGCGGTGGAGGCGGATTAACCTTGCTGGTTTGCTCTACTCATCAAACCTTTCACCTCTCTCAGTGTTTCTTGGTGCCTTCGAACCTGGACGAAGCTGTAGAGCTCTCGGAGCATGGGATCAGGACAAGCCGGGACCGAGGGATCTGTCTGACCAGCCTTGGATGACCAGTCGATCCGGGAATCGCATGGCCGTCAGAATCCCCTGGGAGATAGTGTCGATACAGACCGCCCTGGGGTTGGTGAACTTCGGTTGTGGTGTCCCGCCGGCATCCACAGCGAAGTCGTTCCAGTGTCCGTAGACGACGAGTTCATCCCCCATATAGTCCTGGGGAAATGAGTCCGTACCCCAGAGAAGAGCCTGACGAGTCTGCCTCTCAACAGGTCCTTTCGTGGGATCGAGTCCGCCGTGAACACAGATGACGTCGTGCCGGCGATGATAGAGTTTCAGGTTGAGAAAGAACTCCAGGTGATCTTCCGGCATCGCGTCAAAGAAGAGGTGGTACGGTATCTCGACTCTCTCGGTGAAGAGCTTGAGTCCTGCCCGTTCCAGTTCGGTTCGAATGAGATCGTCGGCCTGGTCGGAGTAGCTCGTAATCGTCTCCGCTTCCATCCCCACTAACCAGGAGTGTTTCGTGGGGTCATGGTAAGACCGAAGCATCCAGTCCTCGTGATTACCCATCAGGCAGGTTACCTGGAACTCCGCCTGGTCTCGGAAGTCGAGTATCCTCTCGACGCAGGCTCGGCTGTCGGGTCCCCGGTCGATGTAGTCACCGAGGAAGACCACCTCTTCGGGGGAAGCAGAGTCGATCTTCGACAGGAGATCATTCAGGGCAGGCAGGTTGCCATGGATATCACCGATGACGATTAGAGACATCGC
>JAUWTT010000618.1 GCA_030614585.1 Acidobacteriota bacterium | reverse complement strand
TGGGATCGATTCGAATTCGTATACACACCCAAGCACGGGAGTTGGCTCAACATGGCCGAGATCGAATTGAATGTCCTGATTGGTCAATGCCTCGGCCGCAGGATCGATAAGATTGAGGAAGTTGAGCGGGAAGTGTTCGCTTGGCAGGAGCACCGGAATAATAAAATAGCAAAGGTCAACTGGCAGTTTTCTGCCGAGGATGCTCGGATAAAACTATCTCGCCTTTATCCGACACTCGAACGTTGACATGACACTAGTTGGAAACGATCTAAGCGCTCGATCCAGGTTTCGGGATCATCGGTGTGATGGTGAATAGAGTGACGGTTGAACCAGTTTCCGTACCACTGCGAGAGCTTCTTGAGTCCGAACCCGCTAGCGATGGTGGAACCCAGCAGGAATTCGCCGAACCGGTGGCTTGGAACTCCAAACAGCAGCGTTGCTTCACGATCCATCACCCGAGTAATCTCGCTTAGAGCTCGATCCAAATCCTCGATGTGCTCGAGTACGCAATTTGAAATGACGGTTTTGTAGTGACCTGATCTGAATGGAAGGGATGTCGAATCGGCGGAAGATAGATTCAGATAACTCCCCTCCAACAGGGCTTGCTGTAGATTCCGGGTATCCGGATCGATCCCCACGGTCAGGGGCCGATCAAAGGCCAGAGATGCGAACAAGCCGTCGCCACAGCCAATATCCAGTACAGGCGGAATCAAGGGGCAGTATCTCTCGAATATCCGGCATTCGATCGATCGGATCAGGGCGCGGAACGGAGGGACCTTCTCTAAATGAGCATCCAGAAAATCTCCGCCCCGGCTTTGAATTGGTACTCGAGAATCCAGTTTTGGTACTCCCAGCAAGACTAGTGTTTCGTCTGTTCTTCTATCAGACTCAGAAGTAGTTTCTCATAATCCCTCAGGGTTCTCTCCAAAGAAAACTGCTCCAAAACGAATGAGCGCTCTCTGCAATATGAGCCTCTATTCTCGATCACCTTCACGACGGCATCTGCAAATGCTTCAATGTTACCGGGGGGAACGATCAACCCCATGCCGGTCGTCTGAATCGGGACCCTAACCCCAGGCAGGTCACTGGCAACGACAGGAGTTCCGGAAAGCATGCTCTCAACCTGCACTAGCCCAAAGCTCTCGGTACTGTTAAGACTCGGCAACACAACCAGATCGCACGCCCCATAAAACACCGCCATCTCCCTGGGTGACAGTACCCCCAGAAAAACCCAGTTGTCTCCCTCCACTTTGAGGAGTGGTTCCATCTTCTTTAGATAGTGTTTCTCTCCGACAACGTCCTTATACGGCCCCGCGAAAAGGACACGAACGGGACCCAGCTTCTTCCGAATCCGGCTCAAGGCCCTAAGCACGACTTCCACACCCTTTTCGGTTGCCAAACGAGCAGGAAACCCGATCAGCGTCTCACTGTTAGGAGAATAACGACTCCTGAAGCTTCGAACTTCCGTTGGGTCAGCCAATGCTACCGCTACCGGAGGAGGAATCACTCGAATCTTGGAAGAGAACCTCCGCAAAAGAGGACTATGATTTGCGTAATCCTGAGTGTATGCCACGAACTTGTGGACCAGGCGGCCGACAATCCAGTTGTCCAGGAAAACAGCGCGATCAATCCAGCGGCTCAGTCTCCCCCCACTCAATTGCACGTCGCAGTGGTAGACAGCAACAGTGGGCCTTCGGATCAAAGTTCGTGCAAGAAACACAAGAGAAGTCTCTCCGGGAGTGCCGGGGAGGTTAACCACGACGGCATCGCACTTCTTCAGCAGACGAAGGGCAATCAGAGGATAGGAAGGCATGAGAAGGCCTTTACTGATACGGATGGGCGCAGGAACACGAACGACTCGGACCCCATTGAGCATCTCTTCTGCCGGGAGATTCGCGTCGTGTCGAGCTGTGATGACCGTGGCCTCGTGACCGCGCCCAGCCAAGCCCTCGGCAAGTCGCCGGACATAGATGGTCAGACCCGAAACATGTGGGTGATAGTAGGTCAAGGCGAACAGAAGTTTCATGGTGCTTCGGACTGCGGGAGAATCTCGAGATTGTCGCGCAACCACTCAAAAAGGATCCGTAGTCCCTCTGCGACAGGAACCCTCGGAGACCACGGGAGTTCATTGCGAGCCAGCTCGATATCGCTAATGTATATCTTCTGATCGGCCGGCCTCCAGTCGGCGTAGCGGACAGGGACTTCTCGACCCATCATTTCTTCCAGCATCGGTCCAAACTCACTCCAGATGCTCAGTTTGTTTTCCGCGCCCCCTCCGATGTTGTAAACCTTTCCCGCTGTCTGGTCGATATTCCTTGCAGCACACTCATAAGACTGCACCAGATCTTCAATAAACAGCAAATCCCGGACTTGCTTGCCGTCTCCGTAAACGGTGATCTCTCTGCCTCTAAGTGCCGCAATCATGAACCAGGCAACCCATCCCTGGTCCTCAGTTCCCAGTTGCCAGGGTCCATAGATGCAACTCTGTCGCAGGACCACTGTTCGCAACCCATACACCCGAAAGTAGTCGAGTGTGTATTGATCTCCACAACCTTTCGAACACCCGTAAGGAGATCGGAAATCGATCGGCTGGCTCTCGGAGATCCCACGCCGGGAATCGGTATAGAAATATGACGTTGGCGACTCTCCAATGGGTATATTTTCCAATCCGCCATAGACTTTGTTCGTACTGGCGTAGATGAAGACGGGATCGTTTCCTTCCCGTCGCGCTGACTC
>JAUWTT010000416.1 GCA_030614585.1 Acidobacteriota bacterium | reverse complement strand
TACGACTGCGGGGGCCTCGGTCGCGCGCCTTGTCAGGACGGCGCCTCCGTCGCCTCGCTACGCAACCTGGTGAGAAAAGCGGGTTAGGAGGGTCTGTCAAGTCAACAGAAGTCGAGGGTTTTCGGAAGGCCTTGACTAGTGCTTTTGTGATTTAGTGGTTAGTCTTCCAGTGCAGCGATTTTACGCCGCACCGGCTCCCTCCGTTTTCCCGGGCGAGGTTCTGATCCTCGTGAAGACTATTTTGAGGAATTGGTAGAACAGCACGAGGAACACCACCGAGATTCCCAGGAGGACGACTACCACTACAATTGCAGCGTAAGGATAGTTTGTCGCCAGCCACAAAACTCCGAGGCTCAAAACATCCTCCGCAATACTGAGGAACCAGTTGCTGAAAGGTTCAGGTGTTGAGTTGACTGCGAGTCTTGCACTGGCTTTTGCACCATGGGCTGTAAATGTGACGAAGCCGCCGGCCAGTGCGGCAATCCAGACCAGGTGAGGAGGCAGGTCGCTGAGGGCTGCTACTGCTAGAACGGCTCCGGCCGGGATTCTGATGAAACTGTGGATCGCATCCCAGGTGTTGTCGACATACGGTACCTTGTCCGCGATGAATTCGACGAGAAAGAGAACTGCCGCTGCAGCCAGGACCCACGGATTCGACAGCACCCCCATATTCTGAGGAAGCTCAAGGATTTCGAAGTAGTCGAGCAGACCCAGAGTCAAGACCGTTATGTAGAGATTTAGCCCCGCAGTGAAGCTGGCGCCTAACGCTAAAGCAAGTTGTGCAATATCCATCTTTCGTAAAGTGATACGTCACTTACGTGGAGTCTGTTCAATGAAAGAGTTTCGAATTACGATTTAAGATTGTCGAATTTGTCACAGCCAAGGCGCCTATGTTCCGCATTTGTCACTTGTCACTTGTCACTTGTCATTTGCCATTCCCTACTCTCCGATAACTTTTACCAGCGCTCTTTTGCGCCTCCGCCCGTCAAATTCGGCGTAGAAGATCTGCTCCCAGGGCCCGAAATCCAACCGTCCATCAGTGATTGCAACGACAACCTGGCGTCCCATGATCTGGCGTTTCAGATGAGCATCTCCATTGTCTTCACCGGTCCGGTTGTGTCGATAGCGGGCGATCGGCTCATGGGGCGCCAACTCTTCGAGCCAGTCATCGTAATCTTTGAGCAAACCGGATTCATCGTCGTTGATGTATACACTCGCTGTTATGTGCATAGCATTTACCAGACAGAGACCTTCTTTGATCCCGCTTTTTCGAATGACCTCTTCAACTTCGGGAGTGATGTTGATATAGGCGCGCCGGGTTTCAATGTTGAATGTCAAGTATTCGCGAAGCGATTTCATCGTGGGTTCCTCCTTATTCGGTAGGACATCGGCAGTCCTGACAGCTAATATAATCGAATGGGTTGGGGGATTGGAATAGATGGGCAACCAGCGACTTGGATGTTGACCCTGGTCACAGAGCACAAAGAACAGAATAGCGGGTGCTGCGGAGTCGTCTTACTGGTATAGGAGAAGAGAGAATCATGCGAGTCACGCACGTGGGAACATCGGTGTTCGCAGTTGTTCTGGTGTTTCTATGCCTGGCTTTGGGCGACAGGGTTCGAGGAGAACAGATAGATGCCAGGGAGATCATCGACCAGGTGGACCGCTTAATGAGAGGAGACTCATCATTTGGAGTCGCTGAAATGTCCATTACCACAAAGCGGTGGAAGCGTACGAAGACCCTGGAAATCTGGTCAGAAGGGACTGAGAAGGCTCTGATTCGAATCAGGAAGCCTAAAAAGGAGGAGGGTGTCGCGACTCTGAAAGTAGAATCTGATATCTGGAACTACTTGCCGAAGATCGACCGGACGATTCGAATACCATCCTCAATGATGATGGCTTCGTGGATGGGCAGTCACTTCACCAATGACGACCTGGTTCGGGAAAGTCAACTGATTAGAGACTACGATATTGAGCTTTCCTACCTGGGAGATCGGGAGGGTGTTGAGGTCTATGAGATAGCCTTGATCCCGCTGCCCGAGGCGGCTGTGGTGTGGGGAAAGATCGAGTACCAGGTTAGAAAAGCGGACCTGATGCCGTTATGGGCGAAGTACTACGGTGAAGATGGAAAACTGAAGCGTACTATGCGCTTCAGCGAGTTCAAGACTATGGGTGGGCGACTTGTGCCCGCGCTGATGACCCTTACTCCCGAAGATGAGCCAGAGGAGTCGACAGAAATCCGTTATCTGGAACTGGAATTCGACCCCGAGCTCCCGGAGAATACCTTCTCTCTATCAACTCTCCGGAAACGCTAGACGATGATCATTCTGAAGCGGGCGAACCGAATCACTCAGCTCGTTGATGGAGGTGTGACGGACGACGGACTCTTGACCGAGGCGAAATAACGATGGGGTTTGATCAATTGGCACGGATCCTAGCGGTATTGCTGTTGTTGATCAGTTCGGAATTGACCGCGCAGTCCTTCAAGTTCGGGGGTTCCGTGCGCGGATACCAGTTCTTCAGTCTCGAAGAGCCTCTCTTCATTGATCGCCGTGACTCAGAAATTTGGTTCTTGCGCCTGACCGATGAAACCAGTTTCGGGAAGGTTGTAAGCCTCGAAGTCCATAGTCTTTTCAGCCTCACCTCTCCACCTGTATCACAGACTTCATTGATTGCTTATCGAGGAGCTCCAAAGTTCCTGCCCCTCCAGTGGGACCTGGTCGACTGCGAGAATCTGAACGTGGGGTTCGGCCTTGACCGGCTGAACCTTCAGTTCGACCTGAACAAAGTCAGAATCACGGTGGGACGGCAAGCTGTGACTTGGGGCGTGAGTTATTTCTGGCCGGCTCTGGACCTTTTTGGCCCCTTTGCACCCCAACAGATCGATCGGGAATATAAATCCGGAGTAGACATCGTGCGAATGGTTGTTGCTCTAGGCCCATTTTCTGAATTGGAGGTACTTGGAGGCGTGCTCGGTCCTTCGGCGAAAAGAGACGGCTCAGTGGGAGCTCTACTGAGATGGAATGTTGGATCTGCTGACCTGGGCTTTATGGGAGGGCGATTCCATCGCGATAATGTGCTGGGTACGTTTATTACCGCTGATGTGCGAGGGACAGGGCTTCGGGGTGAGCTCAGTTGGACAGATTCCGGGGATCCACTGGATACTCTCCGTCACAGAGAGCAGTTCTGGCGGGGTACGGTTGGTTTGGACCGTCAGGTGACGCCGAGTTTGACTATGAACCTGGAGACCGCCTGGAACGGCTACGGTACCTGTGACCCTTCCAAGTATCTAGCCCTGATTCAGGCGGATCGGTATTCTCGTGGCGAAGTGAGCGGGCTCGGGAAGCTCTATACGGGAGGCGGCCTGACCTGGTTGGCGCAGCCACTTTTGACGGTCGTTAACTCAGTTCTCGTGAATCTGAGTGATGGATCTGTTCTGTGGGTTCCCACCTTACAATGGTCTGCCGGGGACAATCTGGATGTCGTGGCCGGCGGACAGGTTGGGCTAGGGCCTGAACTATCACCTGACGGTGAGATCGAGAGCGAGTATGGTTTGGTTCCGGTGTCCATCTTTGGTTCAATGAGACTCTATTTCTGAGTCGGATCGATTAATGCCCAGGACCCCTCAACCCTCGTCGGCTGCTGTGTTAACATCGGATTTGATGAGACGGACGCACTTACTGGTACTCTGTTTGACATTGTTGTGTTTGAGTGAGGGGCGAGCTGTCAGTCAGGTGAGGGAGCCTCTTCAGGGTGGGAGTGGCGCCAGTGCTGCAAACGCGAGACACGTGATCTATGGAGATCTCAAGGTGGAGGAGATCGAGGGAGAAAACCTTCCACAGAACTACACCGTCATCCTCAAACATAACTCGGGTACGATTTTTGGCAGGGTAAACATTTCACCAAACGGTCGGTTCCGTTTTAATGGTGTTCCCAATGCTGAGTACATTCTAAGTATCGAGGTAGAGCACCGGGAAGTTTACCGGGAACGCTTCGTGCTCTATATCCAGAGTGATTCGGATTTGAGGAAGGACATAGAATTGGCTTGGAGTGAGCAGTCAGCTCCGACGGGTGAATCACCGACAGTCTACGCTCGCGACGGCTCCAACCAGGAGCTTTATGACGAGGCGCAGGAGGAAGCCTTGAAGGGAGACCTGAAGAAGGCCGTTTCCCTGATGGAGAAGGTTGTTAAGACTGACCCCAAAGACTTCGAGGCTTGGACAGAGTTGGGCACCGTCCATTTCCGGAGAGAGAAGTACAAGGATGCAGAGAAGTGTTATGGCAAGGCTCTTGAGGCTCGGCCTGATTATATGCTTGCCCTGATCAACCTCGGAAAAGTCAGAATCGCGGAGAAGGAGTTTCAGCAAGCTCTTGAAACCTTGGAACGGGCCCTTGAGTTGGAACCGGATCGACCCGAAGTCAGCCGTCTGGTGGGGGAAGCTTATCTGGGCCTGAAGCAGGGCTCCAAGGCTGTCGGATATCTCAATAAAGCGATCAG
>JAUWTT010000174.1 GCA_030614585.1 Acidobacteriota bacterium | reverse complement strand
GGGGTCGAAATTCGGGAGGAATGAATCGACTAGGTTTACGACGAAGGGTTTTGGGATCTGGGGACGCCGGCTACGACCGAGCACGAGCACGAAGGATTGTCCCATTACCCAGTTGACACTACCTTGGTGTTCTTGGTGAGCTTCTGAATGATGACACCGATTACCGATTACCGATAACCGATTACCGATCACCGATCACCGGTTCGTCGCTCCTCACCGTGACTTGCATCGATTGTTTTAGTGTGTTAACGTGATAAAACAATGGAACGATTGCTACGTGAAAATCAGAGCCTTTGGGATCTATTTCGGGCAATCAAATTGTTGACTGACGAAGAGGAGGTAGCCTTCTTCTTTCGTGACCTGTGTACTCCCAGTGAATTGGAAGCTATGGCGGAGCGCTGGCAAGTCGCGCAGTTAGTTGATCAGGGCGTACCCTATCGCGAGATTAATCGACTGACCGGTGCCAGCACTACTACCGTGACGCGGATTGCTCATTGGCTGAAGTACGGAGAAGGCGGATATCGGTTGCTACTGGAACGGAGTGAGGACGAGGGAGATTAGAGACAGCGACCTCCTGGTTGGATATGCACCTCAGAATCGAGCCTTGATAGGACAATAATGGATCTAAACAACGAGAATCTTAAAATTGCGATACAGAAAAAGGGGAGACTCTCTCAACCTTCAGGCGAACTTTTGAAAGCCGTCGGAATTGAGTTTGACTCGAGTGATGGCCGCTTGTTTGCGCGATGTCGGAGCTATCCCCTGGACATCCTTTTCCTCCGGGATGACGACATACCGGAATATGTTCAGGACGGAGTTACCGATCTTGGGATCGTTGGTCTGAATGTGGTCGAGGAAAAGGGAGCAAAGGTTTCCAAGTTGGATTTTCTCGGATACGGAGAGTGCGAACTGTGCGTTGCTGTCCCCAAGCAGGGGGAGATGCACTCGGTATTCGACCTTCGCGGAAAGCGGATAGCGACTTCCTATCCTCGAGTTCTCGGCAAATTCCTGGCTGATCGTGGATTGGATGCACGTATCATCGAGATCAGCGGTTCGGTTGAGATAGCGCCTGGATTGGACGTTGCCGATGCCATTTGTGACCTTGTCTCTACCGGAAGTACTCTTCGAATCCACGATTTGGTCCCGATCGAAGTTGTGTTGAAATCGGAAGCGGTCTTGATTGCGAACCAGAATTCGATTGCCGATACACGGAAATCTGAGTTGATCGAGCGCTTAAGGACTCGGCTGCTGAGCCACCTCCAAGCCAAACGGACGAAATACGTCATGATGAATGCGCCGGAAGGCGCGTTGGCAACCATCAAGGAGATTCTGCCTGGCATGAAGAGCCCAACCATCTTGCCGCTTGCCGAGAAAGGAATGATAGCAGTCCACACGGCTGTTCCGGAGGAGGTTTTCTGGGATGTGATCGAGAGGCTGAAGGGTGCAGGAGCTACTGATCTCCTGGTGGTACCCGTGGAGAAAATGGTCGTATGAAAGTATTCAAGTCGGAAGAACTGAGTCATCAGGAACTCGCTCAACTCTGTGAAAGGAACCCGCTTCGGGAAAAGAGCATCGTGGATCTGTGTCAAGAGATCTTTGAGAACGTGGCTGCGCGAGGAGATGAGGCGGTCCGTGAGTACACCAAAACCTATGACGGAGTGGACTTGGAAGATTTCCGGGTAGATGTGGCGGAATTCCAAAAGGCTGTTGATCAGCAACCCCGAAAAGTGATCGAAGCCTTCGAGACCGCAATTCGGAATATCCGGAAGTTTCATCTTTCGCAGAACCTGGCCGAACAGCCGGTAGAAGTTCAGCCCGGGGTCACTTGCTGGAGGGCCTCCCGCCCAATTGGCTCAGTTGGCTTATATGTTCCTGCCGGAACCGCAGTCCTTCCTTCGACCGTTCTGATGCTCGGTGTACCGGCTAAGCTGGCCGGCTGTCCCAAGATCCAGCTCTGTGTGCCACCGCGCAAAGATGGTTCCGTGTCGCCGCTGGTTCTTGCCGCCGCCTATCTTTCGGGTATTCGACAGGTCTACAAAATCGGGGGAGCACAGGCTGTGGCCGCGATGACCCTGGGAACCGAAAACGTACGGCCAGTCGACAAGATTCTGGGACCCGGTAATCGTTTTGTACAGACTGCCAAGCTGGTGGCAACTTCTTATGGAGTGGCGATCGACATGGTGGCCGGACCGAGTGAGGTACTGGTGATTGTCGATCAGGAGGCAACGCCTCGCATCGTAGCGGCTGATCTAATTGCTCAAGCGGAACATGGAGCCGACAGTCAGGTGGTCCTGGTCACGGACTCTTACCCCTTGATCGAAGCAGTGAATGCTGAACTGGAAGATCAGCTGGGTTCACTTCCAAGGCGTGAACTGGCTCGGGCCTCAATAGAACAAAGCTTTGCCATGTTGGTGGGCTCGATGGATGAAGCGGTTGAGTTCAGCAACCGTTACGCTCCTGAGCACCTGATTCTCGGCATGGTTGAGGCGCGAAAGTGGGTTGGCAAGGTGAGATGTGCCGGATCTGTCTTCGTGGGTGAGTGGTCTCCTGAGGTGGCGGGGGATTATGCTTCAGGAACGAATCACACGCTCCCAACTTCCAGGCTCGCGAGGAATTCGTCCGGAGTTTCCTTGGACAGCTTTGTCAACAAGGTCACTTTTCAGGAGCTGACCCGGGAAGGTCTGGAGGACCTCGCTCCGGCTTTGGAGACTCTGGCGGAAGTCGAGTCGCTCGAGGGACACGCACGCGCCGTTCGCTATCGTCTGAGTCGAGAAGAAGAGGTCAGAGAATGACTGTGGACAGGCAGGACCTGCGCGGGCTTGTGCGACCGAACATTCGAGACCTTGAGCCTTACAGTTGCGCGAGGGAGACGGTGCAGAAAGGAATTCTCCTCGACGCAAACGAGAGCCCATACCCTCTCACGAGACGCGGCACCTTAGTGAATCGCTATCCAGATCCTTATCAGAGGGAGCTTCGGCGTGTCCTTGCGGAGCACCTCGGCGTTGATTCGGGCAATGTCCTGGCTGGAAGTGGGTCGGACGAGGTCCTCGACTGGATATTCAAGGTCTTTTGCGACAGCCGGCAGGACTGTGTTGCTGTGGCTCATCCTACTTACGGGATGTACCAGGTGATGGCCCGGATTTTCGATGTTCCGGTCTTCGAATTCGAATTGAATCGGAACTTTGACTTTGAGAGTGATCGATTCCTTCGTGTGGTTCCGGATAACGTCAAACTGTTATTTCTCTGCTCTCCCAATAACCCGACGGGTAACTTGCTGAATCGAGATGAGATTCGAAACGTCTTAGTGAACTGGGATCGAATTGTAGTTGTGGACGAGGCCTATCTGGAATTCTCCGGTGGAGAATCGATGCTGCATGAGCTGGGGGAATTTCCCAACCTGATTGTCATGAGGACGTTTTCGAAAGCCTTTGGGCGTGCCGGTCTTAGATTGGGGTACGTCGTTGCGGATTCTGTAGTTATCGACTACTTCGTCAGGGTGAAGGCTCCCTACAACCTTAATACTATGACTCAGATTGAGGGCGTGGAGGCACTCTCGTCGTTGGAAGAGGGTGGTCGGATCAAGCAGATACTCAACGAGCGAGAACGAGTCATGAAGGGATTGAAGCGCCTTCCCGGGGTTAGTGCCGTTTTTCCGTCTGACGCCAACTTCCTTCTGTTTCGGGCCTTGGGAGCTGAGGCGGTTTGCCGGAAGCTCCTTTTCGAAGGGATAGTTGTCAGGAACAGGAGCTCACTTCCCGGGTTGAAGAGCTGCATTCGAGTGACAATCGGTACTCCCGAGGAGAACACGCTCTTCCTGGAAAGATTGCGGCACCATTTGGAGGCTCAGAATGATGAATAAAAGAGAAGCGCGTGTGACAAGAAACACGAATGAGACTTCGATCGAACTGCAACTGAATCTTGACGGCCCTGAGGGTTACAAGATCGAAACCGGAGGTGCGGGTTTCTTCAACCACATGCTCGATCTTCTTGCCAGGCATTCCGGCATTAATTTGCAGCTCAAAGCTGAAGGGGACCTCCACGTCGATGATCACCACTTGGTGGAAGATGTTGCGATCGCGATTGGGACCGCCCTTGGCGAGGCCCTTGGAGATAAGGCTGGGATCGAGAGATATGGCTCTGCAATTGTTCCAATGGACGAGGTGCTGGCCCTTGCTGCCGTTGATCTCAGCGGTCGCTTCTCATTTGTCGGCAACTACGAGCCTCAAAGAGACCGAGTAGGAGATTTTTCGACTGAAATGGTGAATCACTTCTTTGCCTCACTGGCCGCCGCGGCTCGCATCAACCTTCATCTCAGAGTTCTTGTAGAAGGTTCTAACGAGCACCACCGAATCGAGGCCTTGTTCAAGGCGTTTGCCCGAGCCTTGAAGTCGGCTGTGCGGATCAATCCTGATTCTGGAGGTGTAATCCCTTCAACCAAGGGGACCCTTTGATGATTGTCGTTGTCGATTATCGAGCGGGGAACCTGTACAACGTCGGAAACGCGTTAAAGCACTTAAAGGCAGATTTTTCCTTCTCGGGTGATCCGGGAGTGGTTGCGAAGGCGGATAAAGTGATATTGCCTGGTGTAGGCTCGGCCAGAGCTGCCATGACTTCGCTCGCTACTCAGGGGCTCTGTGATGTGATCCGAGGCTTGAAAGTCCCTTTCCTGGGGATTTGCCTTGGCTTACAGCTTTTGTTTGAGCGATCTGAGGAAGATGATACGGAGTGTCTGGGAATTCTTCCGGGTACCATACGAAGATTCGACAGCGAGCTCACCAAAGTTCCCCAGATAGGATGGAATCAGGTGGCTTGGCGGAAGGAAGGTCTTCTTGATCCGTTTGCCGGACAGATTGTGTCTGGTATACCGGAGGCGAGTTACTTTTACTTCGTCCACAGCTACTACGCCCCCTCAAACAATGGGTCGACGATTGGGACTACGGTTTATGGAGAGGAGTACTCCTCTGCTGTAGTGAGTGGTAATTTCCTTGGTCTTCAATTCCATCCCGAACGCTCTGGAGAAGTAGGTTTGGAGTTGCTTCGCCGTTTTGTAGTTTGTTGAGTACTCGAAAAGAGGGGCCAATGTTGATCATCCCTGCTATTGATTTGATCGGTGGAGCTTGTGTGCGTCTTCTCAAGGGCGACTATGAGAAGCAAATCACCTATGGGCGTGATCCTGTGAACCAGGCCCTTCGATTTCAATCGGCCGGATTCAGAAGATTACATGTCGTAGATCTTGAGGGTGCTCGAGATGGAGAGGGTAAGAACCGTGGAGCCATTCAGGAAGTAATCGAGGCGTCTCGTGTGCCGGTTCAGGTTGGAGGGGGAATCAGGTCCGCTGGAGACGTCGAGCAATTGCTTTCGTGGGGTGCGAACCACCTGATATTGGGAACCCTGGCGTTGGAAGGGCCAGACGAAGTGGCAACCTGGGTATCGAGATGGGGGGGAGAGCATTTCATTGTGAGTCTGGATCTTCGCGACGGGAAGCTTCAAACCGAAGGATGGCTGGCCGAAAGCTCCCTCGGGATTGAGGAGATGGTCGAGAGGCTAGTGACGTGGGGAGTGAAGGAGGTGATCTGTACGGATGTTGAGAGTGATGGCACTCTTGAGCAGCCTAATTGGTCAACCTATCGGTCTCTGCTGAAGTTACTGCCCGACGATACGTCCTTGATTGCTGCTGGAGGGATCTCTGCCCCAGGACATCTCAGTCGGTTCAGGGATCTGGGGCTCTCGGGAGCGATCGTTGGGAGAGCTCTATACGAGGGAGAATACAGCTGGGAGGAGATGTTACGTGCTTGCTAAGCGGATAATTCCCTGTCTCGATGTTGCCGACGGACGTGTCGTTAAGGGAGTGAACTTCGTTGACCTGAAAGACGCGGGTGATCCGGTTGAACTTGGTGAGCGCTATTACCTCGAAGGTGCTGATGAACTCGTGTTTCTGGATATAACGGCGACGGTTGAGAAACGAAAGACGGTGATTGATTGGGTGCGCCGTGTGGCCGATACGATCTTTATCCCATTTACTGTGGGTGGAGGTATTTCAAGTCTGGAGGCGATCAGCAATCTACTGAGAGCTGGTGCAGACAAAGTCTCGTTGAACAGTGCAGCAGTCCGAAATCCTCAGTTGATACGTGAAGCTGCCGCCGCCTTTGGGTCGCAGTGCATCGTCATTGCAGTGGATGCCAAGAGATCTGGGAACCAGTGGAAGGTCTTCACCGGAGGAGGCCGCTTCGAGACCGAAAGAGATGCACTTGAATGGATTGAGGAGGCAGAGAATTTGGGCGCTGGGGAAATCCTTTTGACTTCCATGGATAGAGATGGAACTCAGGTGGGGTATGATCTTGTGCTTCTGAAAGAAGTCGCAGATCGTACTCGGATTCCGGTGATTGCTTCAGGTGGTGCCGGCTCGCCGGAACATCTTCTTTCGGCGCTCAGGGAAGGCGAAGCGGATGCGGTTCTGGCTGCCAGTATCTTTCATTACGAGCGCTATTCGATAGCTGAAGTCAAGGAGTTCTTGAGCAAGGAAGGTGTGGTGGTTAGACAGTGAGAGAAGTTGATATAGAGGCTCTGGATTGGGATAAGTCAGGTGGGTTGTTACCTGCAGTCATTCAAGACATCGCCACGGGATCAGTTCTGATGGTGGGCTATATGAACCGTGAGGCGTTGAAAGAAACCCTTGATGCTGGAAAGGTAACCTTCTTCAGTCGAAGTAGAAACCAGCTTTGGACGAAGGGGGAAACTTCAGGTAACTATCTCATCTTCAAGGGGGTTCAGACGGACTGTGACGTGGATGCACTCCTCATTCAAGCTGAACCGGTTGGACCCACTTGTCATCGAGGGACTGTCACATGTTTTCAGGATGAGGCGGAGTTCAGGGGCATTACCTTCCTGAATCACCTCGAAAGCATAATCATGAGCCGAAAGCAGGAAATGCCTGAAGGTTCGTATACTACTCACTTATTCAATGAAGGCCTCCCTCAAATCAGCAAGAAGCTGGGGGAAGAGGCGATTGAAGTCGTCGTCTCAGCCCTTCAGGAACGACAGCAGACGCTCGAGGAGACTGCAGATTTGTTGTACCACCTTCTCGTCTTTCTGGTCGAAAGGAAAGTCAGCCTGGGTGAAGTCGTTGACGAATTGGAACGCAGGCATGGGGGAGGGGGGCGGTGATCGGTAATCGGTAATCAGGTAATCGGTGATCTGTAATCGGTAATCGGTTATTGAGGCAAGTAAGTAGTAAGTAGTACGCCTGACCGTTGGAACTGCACGCCTAAACTTTGTCGTAAGCCTAATCGTAAACTTCGTCGGAAACTGGGTGGGATGGACCGACAAGGATGACGACAAAGCTCGCGACAAAGGGGAGGCTGTGGTAAGTGATCGGTAATCAGGGTGGAGCCAGGAACATGAGGGCTGGGGGGGCTGTTGCTCAAACCGCGCCAGCCCAAGCTCGAAATCCGAAGATCGAAACAAGTTCTAAATGAAAAAGTCTAAGGTCTAAACACCTTGAAGTGACTGTTTCTAAATAGCTTATCTGCATCTGCCTGTTTGAGTCTTTTGTTATTTGTGTTTGATATTTGTTTCGAATTTCGAGCTTCGAACTTCGGATTTGGCGGGGTAGTCGGTCAAGAAGATATGCCACCAAGGCACCAAGCACACCAAGATAATCAAAATCAGAAGATCTTTATTAGGTTTTAAAACTAAAAAAAAGCTCTTGTTCTTCCTTGGTGTTCTTGGCGTCTTGGTGGCAAAAAGGTTTTGATTTTTCTCTCCGACTC
>JAUWTT010000198.1 GCA_030614585.1 Acidobacteriota bacterium | reverse complement strand
GAAATGTCCTCTTTGAACCGGTCTTGCCAATGAGTTTGCTGATCAAGAGAAACCGGTTTACGGTTGCTGAGTTTGAGGGGTTGAGGGGCTGGATCAGTCTTCTGCTGGTTGGAGGCGTAGTCGCCTCCCTGGCTTCTGTTTTCATTTCGAGTTTACTCCTTGTTCTGGGCGTTGCCGCTTGGATGTGGGACTGTTTTCAACAGCGCCGATTCATTCTGAGAATGCCACCTTTCAAATTCTTTATGTTCGCGTTTCTGTTCCTGGTTCTGGTTTCCATTCTTTTTTCCTCAGATCGGTTCGCGAGTGCTCTCTATCTGAAGAAACTCCTTAAGTACTTTCTCGTTTTCCTGCTCTACACTTACTTAACCCGCGGGCAGATCGAGAAGGGCCTGAAGTGGATCTTCCTCGTGGCAGGTGCAAGTGCCTTCTGGGGAATTTGCCAATACTTTTGGTTCGGGGAAGTGGATCTGCTGCACCGGATCGACGGTTTCATGAGCCATTGGATGACCTTTTCCGGCCAACTGATGATTTGTGCTGTTGCACTGGCTTCTTACATGGTTTTTCTGTGGAGAACTCGAAGCCTTGAAAGTTGGCGAAACAGAATACTGCTTCTCTGCTTTCCCCTGATCCTTTTTGCGCTGCTCCTGACCATGACGCGGAGTGCATGGATCGGAGTCGCAGGGGGCTTGTTTTTCCTGGTAGCCAGTATCAAGTTCAGATGGGTTGCGGCAGGGGTGCTTGTCGCGTTGTTAGTCCTGGTGTTTCTGCCGGCTTCGTTCAAGGTTCGGCTCTACTCGGGTTTCGATTTGCGGGACACTACCACCCGTGGGCGTATCGAGATCTTTCAGACAGGTTTCAGGTTGATCGCCGCGAATCCATTGACTGGAGTGGGGCCTCGCATGGTTGCTAAAGAGGCCGGCAACTACCGGCAGGAGCAGGAGTTCCCCGAGTGGGCGTATCAACACTTCCATAACAACTTCCTTCAGATTGCGGCCGAGTCGGGTATTCCAGCTCTTCTCGTCTGGCTTGGATTGTGGCTGTGGATCGCGTACGATTTGCTAGGTCATCTAAGGCTCAGAGGTGCCGATCTGTTTGCGTCTTCTCTGGCACTGATGGCGCTCTGTGTGGCAGTGGCCTTTCACCTGATGGGATTGCTCGAATACAATGCCGGCGATTCTGAGGTCGCCACTTTGATGATCTTCTTTGTCACGGCGGCGTATGCTGCCCGTCGTCAAGGAGAAGAGAAAGACCGAGCTTGGCACATCCATTAGATATCGCCATTGTGGGTACGCGCGGAATCCCGGCCAATTACGGAGGATTCGAGACCTTTGCCCAGGAGTTGTCGGTCCGGTTAGCGGGCAAGGGGCATCGTGTTACGGTCTATGGAAGGAGTCACTACATTCCTGACGGAACGAAGTCTTACCGCGGTGTCCGGATTCGCAGACTGCCGGCCCTCCGCACAAAGTACCTCGAGACGGTTTCGCATACAGGGCTCTCTACACTTGATCTGATTTTTCGTTCCTTCGACATTGTTCTTTTCTGTAATGCCGCTAATGCCTTCCTCACCTGGATTCCGAGGTTGCGCGGGATGAAAGTTGCCATCAACGTTGATGGAATCGAACGACTCAGAGACAAATGGAGCCGGTTGGGAAAGGAGTTCTACCGCTTCAACGAACTGCTTGCCACCTGGTTTCCGAACCGAATCGTCACAGATGCCCAGGTCATTCAAGACTATTACCGCGTTCGCTACGGAGTGGAGACGTTGTTTGTCCCTTACGGGGCTCCTGCCGAGAAGGTTGAAAGCACTGGGGTTCTGGATGAACTGGGTGTGAAGCCCATGGAATATCTCTTATACGTGAGCCGTCTCGAGCCGGAAAACAACGCCCATCGGGTGATCGAGGGTTACCTGAGATCCGGTGTAAGCCAGCCTCTGGTTTTGGTCGGTGACGCGCCGTACGGCGAAGAATACATTGAACGACTGCGGGCGCTGGCGGGTGGAAAGAACATTCTCATGCCGGGATCAATTTACGGAGTCGGTTACCGGGAACTGCTGTCACACTGCATTTGCTACCTTCACGGGTGTGAGGTCGGGGGAACACATCCGGCTCTCCTCGAGGCGATGGGCGCAGGTGCTCTTGTGATTTCCAACCAGACTCCAGAGAATAGGGAAGTTATAGCTGAGACAGGTTTCCTGTGTTCGTTTGAGGATGTGGAGGAGTTGTCGACCCGGATTGCTCAAGTTGTAGGGGGTTCAGAGAAGCTGAGCCGATTTCGCGAGAAAGCGCAGGAACGAGTACGCTCCTGCTACAGCTGGGACCAGGTAACCGACCGATACGAGGAGCTTTTCTATGAGCTTGCCTGTTAGCGGGGCCGCAGTTGAGATCTCCATGAGCTTCTTCAAGAAGTTGCTGCTGCAGAGGCATTTGATTTGGAATTTCGTACTGCGCGATCTGAAAAGCCGATACGTGGGTTCCTTTATGGGCATCTTCTGGTCAGTGATTCATCCGATCGTACTTCTCGTGTGCTACACGTTTGTTTTCTCAGTAGTTTTCAAGATTCGTCCCTATTCCACGGCTACCGACAACTTCGCCATCTTCCTGTTCTGCGGCATCCTTCCCTGGCTTTACTTCCAGGATACGGTCCTGCGCAGCTGCACAAGCATTGTGGAACATGGCCACCTGATCAAAAAGACACGCTTTCCTTCTGAAATCCTGCCTATCAGCTACGTGATCTCGAACCTGATAATGCATCTGATAGGCGTGGCTATCCTGGTCGTTGTCCTCATCGCTTTAGGACTGTTTGGCTGGACCATTGTCTTTCTTCCGGTCTATTTGCTGCTTCTTATGGTGATGGCTTTGGGTCTTGGCTGGTTGATGGCATGCCTGCAAGTCTTCCTCAGGGATACCGTTCAGATACTTACGGTGGTTCTGGTGTTCTGGTTCTGGTTTACCCCGATCTTCTACGCTGTTGAGAAGGTTCCGAAAGTCCTTCAACCGTGGATCAGGCTTAACCCGCTCACATCGGTGGTTGAAGGTTATCGGAGTGTGCTGCTCGAACACCAGATACCGAGTCTGTCCGGGTTGGCACTGCTGGCTGTCTATGCCGTGATCTTGTTTGTGATCGGTGGCAGCGCTTTTCGCCGTACTAAGAGAGAATTTGTAGATGTCCTCTAATCGAAAGCCGGATGACCCGATAATCAGTCTGAGAAAGGTCTCCAAGAAGTACCCGATTTACGATCGCCCGAGTCAGAAACTGATCGAGTTGCTCACGCTGGGAAGGAAGCAAAGACATCGTGAGTTCTGGGCGTTAAGGGACGTGGATCTTGAAGTTCGTCCCGGAACCACGCTCGGACTGGTTGGCCCCAATGGTTCAGGTAAGAGTACTCTCCTGCAGCTGGTGGCTGGGATCCTCACTCAGACAAGGGGAGACTGCTACGTTCATGGAAGCGTGGCTGCGCTCCTCGAACTTGGTGCCGGGTTCAACCCAGAATTCACCGGGCGAGACAATGTCTACATGAGCGGCGCAATCAATGGGTTGACGCGCACCCAGATCGATGCTCGTTTCGACGACATCCTCGACTTCGCCGAGATTGGGGATTTCATAGAACAGCCCGTGAAGACGTACTCAAGTGGGATGTTCGTACGACTCGCCTTCGCTGTAGCAATTCACGTGGATCCGGAGATTCTTCTCGTCGACGAAGCTCTGGCAGTTGGGGATCTGATCTTCCAGCACCGTTGTATCAACCGGATTCGAAAAATGCGCCAGGAGGGCAAAACGATCCTGTTTGTCACTCACGACCTGCAAGCGCTGGTGAGGTTTTGTGACCGAGCCATTCTTCTTGACAAGGGAAGGAAAATCGGCGAGGGTTCCCCCGCAGAAGTTGCTCAACAGTATCAAGCGCTCGTTTTTGACCGAGAACGTAGAGAGGCTGGAGAAGGTGAAGACTGGATTCAGCATGAAGAAGACGGCTCGCTACCGGAGATCAACACGATCCCACATATTCACAACCGGTTTGGTGCAGGCGGTGCGGAGATACAGGGCATTGTCCTTTTATCGCCAGATGGAGCCATAGTGAATGAAGCGAGGGCTGGTGAAGAGTTACAGCTTCTGGTGAGTGTCCGGGTGAAACAGGATCTGGAGAACCCGATAGTTGGAGTCACTATTCGTGACCGGCTCGGTACGGAGGTGACAGCCACCAATTCCTCCTACGAGGGAGTTACTCTTCCCGCGATGTCCGCAGGGACGGCAGTAACGGTGGCTTTTGGCATTAAGATGCCCGAACTCAGGCCGGGGAGTTACTCGATCTCTCCAGCGGTCGCGTCCGGCAATATCTGGGAACACAAAATAGAGGATTGGATCGATAACGCGTACATCTTCGACCTTGCGGAAACCGACTTGGTCTATGGCATGATGCGATGGTCATTCGACGTCGCCTACCGTACGATTTCCAGCTAACCACGAAAGCACGAAGTCACAAGAAGAACCCTGGAGTCTTTCCCCTTTCCTCCCAGTGATTTTGTGCTTTAGTGGTTAATCTTCTGCCTGCAGATTTGGGAGGCCGAGATCACTCAGCGTTTTTCCGCCTCAGGTGAGCCGCCAGACTCCCAAGCACCGTCTTGCCCTGGACGAGTACACCACCTGGTTCATACATCTCCAAGACTCGTCTGATGAACGCAGCCCGGCGAGAAGAGATACTTCTTTTCCTCAAGTACTCTTCGAGGAGATGTTCCCGCGCGGGCTGGAGCCTGTGTCCATCGAATTCAGTGGGCAGGGACGCCAACAACTGAATCAGGTCCCTTGCTGCCAGGATGTCCCGGGCTGGGGAGGGGAGGTGTGGCATGCGTCTCGTCTTCTCCAAATCGACCAGCACGAAGCGCAAGTTCTTGTCTTCTGAGTTCTCGGTCGAAGCCGTCCGCGTCAAAATGTGCCGGGACTTCAGATCGCCGTGGAAGAATGCACAATCATGAAATCTGGCAAGTTCCCGGGCCAGGTCTGAGGCTACGTTCTGGTCAAAGTTCATCCATCTGTGAATTTGGAAAACGTGGGTACCAACCGAAGGTAGCTCAAAGACCGATTGAACTTCGCCGGCTATGAGCAGGCTAGTCCATTTCAAGAGTCTGTGTTTTGGCTTGAGGGCGGCCAGAACTTCGAGACTCTCGAATCCGTGGTCTCGAAGGCTTCCCGCCATTCTCAGGATATGGAACGGTGGACGAGAGTGGATTGCCTGGTGGAGTGAGTTGTGTCGGAAGAAGTAGAAGAAGCAGCTGAGAGTCTGGTCTCCTCGTCGCAGAGGCGCTCGGTAGATGTTCCTGAGTTTGCAGTCGAGGAGCATTTCAGCCCCCTTGAGGGCCGAAACACAGGTTGCGTTGGTTGACAGGCCCGCCGGTAGCGTCACATCCTGGGAAACCCAGCCGCAAAAGTCATCGCGGACAAACCACTGAAAGCCCATTAGTTAACATCTTACTGAATTCCCCGCCTGACTGTGCTAAATTCTGGCATCACCTGTGAAATTAAGTGTTGTCATCGTCAACTGGAATAGCGGAGGTTATCTGGCCCGATTGATCGGCTCTCTCTCGCCATTGAGTCATGATCTGGAAGAGGTCATCGTAGTCGATAACGCCTCCGTTGACTCGAGTCACGAAGGGCTGGAGTTCAGTTCCAAATTGACGGTCCACAGCTTGGAAGAGAACCTGGGTTTCGCAGGTGCGGCCAATCTTGGGATCACGAAGTCCATATCTGACTTCGTGCTCTTGTTGAACCCGGATCTTGTGATCATGCCGGAATCTGTGAAGATCCTTTATGAGCTGATCGCCCGGAATTCCAAGGCGGCCATTGTCTGTGGTGCTTTGCTCGACGAACGGGGCGAGTCGCAGCAGAGTTTTCAGATCCGTCCCTTTCCAACCGTTCCCTCAGTGATCTCGGATGCCATGTTCCTGGACGAGTTGACTGACTGGATTGGTCGCGGTGCTTCACCCCAGGCGTTGGAACCGTCCACGGCGGAGGAACCACGCAGAATCGATCAGCCCGCAGCCGCCTTCTGGATGCTACGAAAGGAGGCCTGGAAATCAATAACCGGTTTCGACGAGAAGTTCTATCCCGCTTGGTTTGAGGACGTGGACTTTTGCAGGAGGCTCAAGCTTCGAGGTTGGGAGATCCTTTATCTGCCCTTGCCTTGTGCCTGTCACAAAGGGGGAGCCTCGCTTCAGCACATGAGTTATAAGGACTTTGTCAAACACTTCTATAGGAATCAGCTGGCTTATTGGCGCAAGCACCATCCGATGACTCTTCCCCTGATTTGGGTGCCGGTCAAGCTTGGGGTATTAATGCGCCTGCTATTTATTCGCAAATGAACCGTTCATCCAAGTCTGCAGTATTCGTCAGTATAGTCACTCGAAACGAAGAGCCGTTTCTCCGAAGCTGTCTGGAATCTCTCGATTCGCAGACAGTCAGGGTCAAGGTGGGGATCTTCGACAACGATTCCCACGACCAGACGCTTGATATAGCGAGGAGTTTTGGGATTTCGACAGTTCGATCGAAGGAGAACGTTGGTTACTGTCGAGGGCACAACCTGAATCTTCGGCAGGAGGACTATGACTACGCGCTCTTGCTCAATGCGGACACGGTTCTCGACTCGGATTACATCGAACACATGATTGACGTGCTCTCTGCGAATGAGAGAGCAGGCATGGCCTGTGGCAAGATCTTCCGAATGGACAGAAACGGCGAAAAAATCAAAGGTTCTACAGGGTATTTGCTCGACACGACCGGAATCTGCTTCACGCCGACGCAGAGACATTTCGATCGTGGAAGTAACGAGGAAGACCTGGGACAGTATGACAGGGCTGAGTACGTATTTGGCGTTTCGGGGGCGGTTCTATTCTGCAAACGAGAGATGATCGAAGACTTGAAGGTTGGTGGTGAGTTCCTTGATGAGGACTTCTTCGCTTATCGCGAGGACGCGGACCTGGCCTGGCGAGCTCAATTGAGAGGTTGGAGGTCGGTATACGATCCTGCTGCCGGTGCCCGGCATTGTAGAGCTGTCCTTCCGGCGCGGAGGCGAGAACTGGAGTCACTAATCAATTACCACTCGGTGAAGAACCGTTACCTGATGCGAACCAAGAATATGGACAGGGTTGTCTGGCGAAAGTGCTTCCCTTATTTGTGGTTTCGGGATGGTGGAATCTTGGTCTATATGTTGCTCAGGGAGCGATCCTCGCTTGCCGCTCTTTCAGAGGTCAGGCAGTTGAAAGCCAGCACTAGAGAGAAGCGTCGAGTTATCCAGGAGAG
>JAUWTT010000297.1 GCA_030614585.1 Acidobacteriota bacterium | reverse complement strand
CCTCGACTCATGGAGAAATCGGATGCGTCTCGTGCCATATGGACGCTGATGCGGAACATTTTTTGCGAGATGAACCGCTGGCATCCGTGGATTGCGAGATGTGCCATTCGGAAGCCATCGAGGAATTCAATCGCAGCCTCCACGGAACTGCTCTGAGAGCGAAAAAATACCTTGCTCCAACCTGCTTGTCCTGTCACGGGAAACACGATATCAAGTCCGCGTCGAACCCGGACTCTCGGACTTATGTCAGGAACATTCCAAGCCTTTGTGGCTCCTGCCACAAGGAAGGCACAGCCGTCTCCGAACTCAGAGACATAGAAGAACACCAGGCGCTGGAAGACTACTCTCAGTCAATCCATGGTGATGGGCTTTTCAAGAGAGGGTTAATCGTAACGGCCGTCTGCACAAGCTGCCACAATTCACACCTCATTCTTCCCCATGAAGATAGCGATTCTTCAATCAATCAAGCCAACATTGCCAACACGTGTATGAGGTGCCACGCTCAGATCGAGCAGGTTCACGTCAGAGTCATTCGGGGTGAGTTGTGGGAGAAGCGCCCTCACGAGATTCCGAGCTGCATAGATTGCCACCAACCCCACAAGGTTCGCCGAGTCTTTTATGAGGAGAGTTTTCCTGACAGTCTATGCATGTCATGTCACTCGGACCCCAGCCTGTCAAAGACCGTTGAGGGCCAGACCATCTCCCTGTACGTCGACTCAGCTCGCATCAGTCACTCTGCCCATTCAAACATCTCCTGCATCAAATGCCATACGAACGTGAGCGTGCAAAAAGACCCTGTTTGTGAGGAGAGCGGGCAAGTTGACTGTTCGATGTGTCACGCGGAACAGGTTGAGAATTATCAGGGAAGCATCCATGGCAAGCTTCATGCTTCCAGGAATCCCGATGCCCCATACTGCTCAAATTGCCACGAGACTCACGCTGAACTGTTAAAAGGCGATGAATCTTCTCCCACATTTGCACGAAACATCCCGGAATTGTGTGGGAGATGCCACCGCGAAGGCGAGAAAGCCGCTGTTTCTTATACGGGCGATCAGAGAGAGATCATCCAGAACTACACGATGAGCATTCATGGCAAGGGCCTTCTGGAGAGTGGTCTTCTGGTAACGGCCACCTGCGTGGATTGCCATTCGAGTCACGGTGAGCTGCCTGCCAGTGACCCATTGTCCACCGTCAACGTCGAAAATGTGGCTACTACCTGCGCTAACTGTCACCACGGCATTTATGAACAGTTCACAAAAAGCATTCACAGCAGCACTTTCACTGAGACTGATGAAGAACTTCCCGTCTGCAGCACCTGTCACTCTTCTCACACAATCAAGCGCGTGGATCTCAGCGATTTCAGACAGGAGATTCTCGAGCAGTGTGGGAGTTGTCACACTGAAGTTACAGAGAGTTACTTCGACACGTTTCATGGCAAGGTCTCAAGACTGGGTTCCGACGTCGTCGCCAAATGCTATGACTGTCACGGTTCACACAACATCTTGCCTACCTCAAACCCTGCATCGACGTTGAGTAGACAGAATGTGGTCGAGACCTGTCGGACTTGCCACCCAAATTCGAACCGGAAATTCGTCGGCTACCTGACGCATGCTACTCATCACGATAAGGACAAGTATCCCTATCTCTTCTACACATACTGGTTCATGGCCAGCCTTCTGATCGGGGTCTTCACGTTCTTCGGAATCCATACTGCGCTCTGGCTGCCACGAGCCATAAGTGAAAGAAAGGGACTAAAACTCAAGGCCCCGGCTCATCTGGAAGGGGCATTCTTTGAACGGTTCGATGCATTCACCCGGTTTCTCCATCTGCTGGTTATCACTAGTTTCCTCACTCTTGCGCTGACGGGAATGACCATTAAGTTCGCCGACGTGGGAATATTTCAGATCATCTCCCGAATAATGGGGGGCTACGAAGTAAGCGGGTTTGTCCATCGTGTGGCCGCGGTTATCACGTTCGCCTACTTCGGACTTCACATAGGATACCTGCTACGAAAGAGAAGGAAACGCAGACTTTCCTTCAAGCGGTTACTAACAGGAGAACGGACTGTGATGTTCCGGCTCCAGGACGTCAAGGAGTTTTTTGCCACTTACAAATGGTTCTTAGGGCTCGGACCCAGACCTGACTATGGGCGTTGGACCTACTGGGAAAAGTTTGATTACTTTGCGGTCTTCTGGGGAGTTGCCATCATTGGAGCGAGTGGGCTGGTGCTCTGGTTCCCCGAGTTCTTTACATACCTCGGGGTACCCGGTTGGCTTATCAATGTGGCCACAATCATTCACAGTGACGAAGCTTTACTGGCAACAGGTTTCATCTTTACGATCCATTTCTTCAATACCCACTTTCGGCCTGACAAGTTCCCTATGGATCCAGTGATTTTTACCGGCCGTGTTCCTCTCGAAGAGCTGCAATATGATCGTCCGCGCGAGTATTCGCAGCTGGTCAAGAGGAAAGGTTTTGAGAAGACCCTGGTCGGAGCCCCACCAGCCTGGCTGGAAAAGGCAGCCCGGATCTTTGGCTTCACCTGTCTCGGAATCGGGCTCTTCATTGTCCTCCTGATCATCTACTCCGCTATATTCGCCTACCAGTAATAGGGCGTGTTACCCCAAAGGGAAATCCGAAGCTCGAAGCTCGAAATTCGAAACAAATCTGAAGTTCGAATATCTAATGGCTGAAACAGGCTGTCACTGATTAAGATATTTAGAAACCGTCACTTCAAAGCGTTTAGACCTTAGACCTCCTCATTTCGAGCTTCGGATTTCGAGCTTCGAGCTTGGGCTGTTACAGTACCCCCAGTGGACTCCCTCAGAAATATCGGCGATGATTCCCCAACCATAAGGAGATGGCCATGAAGGAAGAAGAGAACCAGAAGGGGAAATGCACCTCCAACGAGAGGCAGTTACCGAAAGAGTTTCACGACGATGCTGGAACCTCAAGAGGAATCGACCGGCGGGATTTTGTGAAAACAGTCGGCCTCGGAGGTGTTGTTGTGACGACCGGAGAAGTTGGCTCTGCAGTTCCTCTGAAGAGAGCTCACTCTTCAAACGCCGAGGTTAAGGGCCAGACCGACGATTCCTGGCCAAGTCTGAAGCGCTACGACCAGGATCACCTGCACCGAATCGCACTGCCAACAGGTGGAATAGGCACCGGCACGATCTCCCTCGGCGGAAGAGGTGACCTGCGGGACTGGGAGATCATGAATCGCCCTGCGAAGGGTTTTGTACCGAAGAAAGGAGAAGCGGGTCCTTTCTTTGTCCTTTTCCTCGAGGAATCGGGTCGGAAGATTTCAAGACTGTTAGAAGGGCCGGTTGAGTTTTCTGAATTTGAGGGCAGTCATGGTAGTGAAACTCCAAATGAGAATCTGCCTCGCTTCCGTTCGTGCTCCTTTGATACAGCTTATCCCTTTGGCAGAGTGACCCTTTCCGACCCTGATATTCCGGTGGAGGTCCAGCTCAAGGCCTTCAACCCTCTGATTCCGGGAGATGCGGACAAAAGCGGGATTCCGGTAGCAATACTGACTTACAGCTTGTTTAATCGCTCAGACACCATGGTCAGGGCGTCGATCTGTGGAAACCTGCCAAACTTTGTCGGGATTGACGGATGGGAGTTCAAGCGAGACTGGAAAGGTGACCCCGTTCCCGTAGGCGCAAATGACAACCAAAATGAGTTTCGATCTGGAGAAGGCATAAAGGGCATTTTCCTTTCTTCCAAAGGCGTCGACCCAGGGGCAGCAAACTGGGGAACCCTTAGCCTCTGTACAACGTCGAGCCTTCCGCACACATACCGAACAGCCTGGACCAAAGAGAGGTGGGGCACATCGTGGCTTGACTTTTGGGATGACTTCAGCAGTGATGGCCGCCTGGAACCCAGAGCAGATAGCGGAAACGAAACGCCGATGGCCTCCCTGGCAGTGGAATTGGAGATACCAGCAAGGGAAAAAGCCGAAGTGACCTTCTTGATTACATGGCACTTTCCCAATCGATACACATGGACTCCCGAGAGAAGTGCGCCTGTTGAAACGGGCCTCATAGGTAACTACTACACGACACAATACTCGGATGCATGGGATGTCGCGGTGCGGGTAGCGCCTCAAATCGGTGAGTTGCAGGAAGAGACAGCCCGGTTTGTCAATACATTCTGTTCCAGCTCGTTTCCTGAGGTGGTCAAAGAATCAGCACTTTTCAATCTCAGTACTCTCCGATCGCAGACCTGCTTCAGAACAAAAGATGGTCGATTTTTTGGATGGGAGGGAACAGCAGATAACAAGGGATGTTGTCACGGTTCCTGCACCCATGTCTGGAACTACGAACTGGCTACCCATTTCCTGTTCGGAGAACTTGCCCTGTCAATGAGAGAAACCGAGTTCAGTTTCGCGACCAACGATGAAGGACTTATGAGTTTTCGTGTCAATCTACCGCTGGAACGCTCTCAAGAATTTGGGAAGGCCGCTGCAGATGGTCAGATGGGCTGCATCATGAAGATGTACCGCGATTGGCAGTTATCTGGGGACAGGGCGGTGCTTGAAAGGCTGTGGCCCAAGGTCAAGAAAGCCCTTGAATTCTGCTGGATCGAAGGCGGTTGGGATGCCGATCGCGACGGCGTCATGGAGGGGTGCCAGCACAATACTATGGATGTCGAGTATTACGGTCCGAACCCGCAGATGGGCATCTGGTACCTTGGAGCCTTGCGAGCCGGGGAAGAGATGGCACGGTATCTGGGAGACCACGGTTTTGCCGATGATTGCCGTGCGTTGTTCGAGAATGGGAGCCGATGGGTAGATGAAAACCTTTTTAACGGTGAGTATTACGAACACCAGATTCGACCCATATTGGACCAAGCGTCGATTTCCCCCAGCCTCCTGGTCGGGATGGGCGCTTCC
Organism: Acidobacteriota bacterium; assembly: GCA_030614585.1. Taxonomy (GTDB): domain Bacteria; phylum Acidobacteriota; class UBA6911; order RPQK01; family JAPXNP01; genus JAUWTT01. The sequence goes on along the minus strand of JAUWTT010000297.1, from coordinate 745 downwards.
GATCCGAAGAACCCCGATTACCAACTTGGATCTGGTTGCCTCGTCGATCAATTGGTGGGCCAGTTCCTGGCCCATGCCTGTGGTCTTGGGCACCTGGTTAAACCGGAGAACGTAAGAGCAACCCTGAAGAGCATTAAACGCTACAACCGGCGAGATACTCTGCACGATCACTTCAACTGTATGCGCACTTTCGCACTGGATGGAGAATCCGGGCTCTTAATGGCAAGTTACCCCAATGGTCGCCCGGCAAACCCGTTCCCATATTTCACCGAGATCATGACAGGTTTCGAATATACGGCGGCGGTGGGAATGCTTTACGAAGGCCTCTCAGAGGACGGGATCGAATGTGTACGAGACATCCGAGCCCGTTACGATGGCCAACGGCGCAGTCCTTTTGATGAGGCGGAATGCGGCCACCATTATGCGAGGGCGATGGCAAGTTGGGGCGCTGTCCTGGCCTTGAGTGGTTTCGAATTCTCGGCAGTCTCAGGGGAAATGGCATTTGATTCCAAATCTGGAAACTTCTTCTGGTCAAATGGATACGCCTGCGGGAACTGTGTGCTTTCAACTCAGGGAGATGTCGCGAGGATTGAACTGTCGGTGCTGCAGGGGGATCTCAGTCTTACACGGTTCAAGTTAAAGGACTTTGGCGAGGAATCGTTTGTGCCGGCCAAAACAATCGGAAAAGGTCAGAAGCTCTCATTCGAAGTTGATCGAGTCTAAGTTACCTCTGCACGATGTCGCT
>JAUWTT010000358.1 GCA_030614585.1 Acidobacteriota bacterium | reverse complement strand
CGGCTGGATCAGGTGAAAGCTCCGATGGGTCCTTCCATGCGGCGCTGACGCGTGGAAGTGGGCAGGGGCTGGGCAGCGAGACCCTGGACTTGTTGAGGATCCGCTTGAGGAGTGTGGGAGTCGTCCTATTTGCCGGCCTGCTCCTCGGCTTTTTTCAGAATCTCCTCTTTGTCAGTGAACCTCTCATGCAGAGTGTTCACCTGGCTGTGATCATACTGGTCGGCTTGATGACCTTGCTTCTTTTCACCTCTCGTGCCTTGACAAGGACGGCAGTGAGGGGAATGGAAGTGGCGCTGCTGGGCAGTGTTTCATTTTTCCTTGCGATGGCTGAGCACGCCGTGGCTTGCCGGCTTTTCACCGCAGGACGGCAGGAACTCCTGTTGGCCTATCTGCAGGAACAGGTTGTTCCGTTCACGCTCGTGATTCTCATTTACGGGATGTTCATCCCGAACACCTGGAAACGGGCGGCCGCTGTGGTTGTTCCAATTGCGCTCGTGCCCTTGATTCTGCGCCTCGTACTCCGCCTGGAATTTCCTGAATTTCAATTGCTCGTGAGTGTCGAAGATGCGACTTCTACCTTGCTTCCTCTGGCTATCGCGGTTGGTGCATCGGTCTACGGAGCGCATGTAATTAGCGGTTTGCGACTCCGGGCATATGAGGCTCGTCAACTGGGCCAATATCGTTTGGTCGAAGAGATTGGCGTCGGTGGAATGGGCGAGGTTTGGAAGGCGAAGCACAGGATGTTGGCCCGCCCGGCCGCCATCAAGTTGATCCGGCCGGAGATGCTTGGACCGGGCGACCCCGAAATGGCTGACACCATGCTTCATCGGTTTGAACGAGAGGCTCAGGCCACCGCTACTCTCACATCTCCGCATTCGGTGATGATCTACGATTTTGGGATCAGCGACGAGGGTGTCTTCTATTATGTAATGGAGCTCCTGGATGGAATGGATTTGTATACCCTCGTCAGCCGGTTTGGGCCCTTGCCGGCTTCTCGTGTGATCGAGCTTCTGAGCCAGACATGTGATTCCCTTGCGGATGCACACCATAGAGGGTTGATCCACAGGGATGTCAAACCGGGGAATATCTTCACCTGCAGGATGGGACGCAGGTTGGATTTTGTCAAAGTACTTGATTTTGGCCTGGTCAAGGAAAGTGCGCGGACGGAACCGGGAACTCCTGTGTTGACACAGATCGGAGCCACAACCGGCACCCCGGGCTTCATGGCACCGGAACAAGCCCTGGGCCAGGCAGTTGACCCGAGGAGCGATTTGTATGCTTTGGGGTGCGTTGGTTACTGGCTGCTCACAGCGCAGTTCGTCTTTGATCAGACCAATATGACAGCCATGGTCCTCGACCACGTCAAAACACCTCCTGTACCCCCGTCGCAGCGGAGCGACACGGCAATCCCTGAGGATCTTGAGCGAGTCATCATGCATTGCCTGGAAAAGGAACCTGACAAAAGGCCACGGACCGCGGAGGAACTCTTCGAAATGCTGAGCGCTTGTGAGGATTCTGGCAGATGGGGACAGCGAGAGGCCAAGGAATGGTGGGATGCCAACCTGCCTCAGCAAACGTAGGCGACACGCCTCTACCCGGATAATGCAAACCACCAAGACACCAAGGACACTAAGATAAATCCATTAGTCCCAGTGTTTCTTGGTGCTCTTGATGTCTTGGTGGTTTAGGCTTAGCCCTTCCAACTTCTAGCTCCGAACTCGTCAGAACCGTTTGAGGACTAGAACTGCACCTTGGGTTTCGACAACGACCCACCGCTTCTGGTGATAGTAGACGATACTTCCCTCATGTATTCTGTTGTCCGCACTCTTCAGCACGAGCTTCAGAGCGGTCTCGTCCATCTCCGACTCTTCAGACACGTCCCCAGGCACAATGTCATCCTTGGGTGTGATACCCAGTGACAGCTGGTAGATCTTCTCCCGTGAAATCTCGTCGAACTCCACATAGCGAGAGTTAATATGGTTCTGCAGGTCCCTTTCCGAGGCACCCTCCGCACGGCGTTGCTGTACTGCAGCAACCATCTTCTCCAGTTGGAGAAACGAGAGTTGCGACACCAGTGTATTGAGACCTTCCTTGGGTTTGAAAACGTTATAGATTTTTTTCATTGCCAACTATCCTCCAATAAGTGTCTCATAACTGCAACCCAGGATAAGTGTGTCGAGGGATACAATAAGAGGGGCTTGGGGCTTGGGGCTCGGGAAAGTTCGAACTTCGAACGTCGAACTTCCACCTTCCCACTTCGTGCTTTAGTGGTTAGCTTTCAGATTCCCCGGGTCTTTCGCCGTTCGAACTTCGTCGTTCGAACTTCGCACTTCGACAAGCCCCCTGCCTCTGCTTTGCTCCAAGCCAGAGAGCGACGATCAGCCAGGCAACAGCGAGAGGGACCGCAGTAAAGGCTATTTGGGCTGCCCGGAAGCCAATTGCCGACATGGCTGCATAAGACCAGGCGCCGATCTGGTCACCCCCTCGATAAACAAAGGTGTCGATGAGTGTCTTGGCCTTGTACTTGTCCTCCCTCGACAACACCGTGTACAGCACTTCCCTGGCGGGCCGGGCCAGAGCGAAGTTGGCGGCTCGTCTCAAAGCTTGAAATATGATCAGAACGGCGAGCGTGCCGGATAAACCCAGAGCAGAAAAGCCTGCAATACACAGGGCCGGCAACAGGGCTAGCGTGAGGCCGATCCCGAGCAGTCGGATCACTTTTCCAGCGAGGAAGATCTGAATGAGTAGGGTCAGGAGATTGACCAAAACATCAATCTTGGCAAAGAAGGCTGTACGCATCGGGCGGCTGGTGAAGTAGCTTTCAGCAATCTCAGCCTGCTGGAAGTAGAGAAAAGTTGCCGTGATCGTAAACAGAAGCATGTATGCCGCAATCCCCATCAGGTAGGGAGACCCCAGCAAATTCCGAATCCCGGCGAACGCACTTCCTCCGATTGGGCTTTCCCTGGTTCCAGGTTCGACTGCCGGGAAGGTGGCGGGAAGGTTGTAGGCTGGATTCTCGACAGAAGGTGACGATTCCGGGATTGAAACCGTAATTGGGGGAGGGGCAGTCTTGGAAAGCCGAAGCATACTCTGTACGGCTGCTTCCAGCAGGAGGGCCGCTGCAAGTAGAAGGTTGATCGGTCCAAGATATTCCGCAAGACCTGCTGTCAAGGCAGATGCCGAGAGTCCTCCCAGGGTTCCACCTGCGGCAATGAATCCGAAAATCCGCTTTCCCTGATCAGGGCGGAAGGTGTCGGCCATGAACGCCCAGAACACTGAGACGACGAAGAGGTTGAAGACACTTGCCCAGACGTAGAAGACCCGGCCTATCCAGATGTTCTGTGCTTCAGACGAAGAACTTAGGAGGATGTAGAACACGAGCAGATTCAGGGCAAAGAACCTGTACGTAAGTGACACGAATAGCACGCGGGGTAGCTTCGCAACCAGAGCGGCAAACAGAGGATTCACCGCCAGCATGACGGTCAGGGTTCCGGTGAAGAGCCAGGGCAGGTTTGAGACGCCGCCGGCAACAGCCATTTCATCGCGCAGAGGCCTGATGATGTAGTAACCGGCAAGCACAAAGAAGAAATAGGCGCAGGCAAGAAGCATCGCGTGAAGCTCGTCGTCTCTGACATCGACGATCCTGCGAAGGAGTCTTCGAACCTCCTCTAGCCCAGCTTGTGCCATTCGGCCAGTACCTCAGCTTCCCGCTCAACGAACCGGTTACATACACCCGGAGTATGTCTCAGCGCGACAGTTCCCAGACGATATGCTGAAGTTCAGGTGCGATCAGCCTTTCCCAGGCCAGGCGGACGGCCTTGGGTGATCCGGGCGTCGAGAACACCATCAAACCCTTGTAGGTCCCTGCTAATGCTCGGGAGAGCATGGCTGCAGAGCCAACCTGTTCATAGCTTAACATCCGGAACAGTTCGCCAAATCCGGGAATAACCTTCTCGAGATGCCGGCTTAGCACATCGAATGTGTTATCTCTTCTGGAGACGCCGGTTCCACCATTCAGAAGAAGAAGGCGGGCTCCACTACCAGCGATCTCATCCAACACCAGCGTCAGCTGGTCTGGGTCGTCTGGAATCACTCTGTAGTCCAGTACCTGGTGTCCCAGAATCCCAATTTGCTCCCGGAGGTACTTACCGTTGGGATCGGTCTCAGGAGTTCGGGAATCGCTAATGGTGACGATTGCGACCGCGACCGAGCCCACGGCAGCTGCCTTGGATCTGTGTTGTCCACTGGTTCCGTCCATGGTCAGTTACTTGGAGGTGGGACTGGGAGGTCGTCAACAGAAACATCCTTCCATTTCTCCCCCTCCTCAACCAGCATTACCGGAATACCATCTCGAATCGGATATTTGTACCCGTTGTCGTCACATACGAGCCAGCAATCATGAATGAGACGGAGCCTTCCTGGATCATCTCCATACTCTTTGGATTGCACCGCCACGGGACAGCGAAGTATCTCCAGTAACTCGGGGTTGATAGGTTGTTTCTCGTCAGGCATCTCTAAGACTCCTCCATTCATCCCGGGGGCCAGGTCATTGCTCGGCCACCGAGCACGTGCAGGTGTAAATGGTAAACTTCCTGGCCGCCGTCTGAACCAACATTAATCACGACTCTGTACCCATTCTCCTCAAGACCCTGTGAACGAGCAACCTCAGCGGCCTTCAGTAGCAAATGCCCCATCAAGGAATGGTCATCGCCGGTTATCCCGGCCAGGGAGCTGATCTCCTGCTTCGGGATCAGAAGAATATGCGTCGGCGCTTGAGGGTTGACGTCCCGGAAAGCGAGGCAGTATTCATCTTCGTACACGATATCAGCTGGAATCTCGCGATCAATGATTTTCCTGAAGACTGTCATATCTCAATAGTGCGGATTTTCTCGAAAAAGTAAAGAGGGGGGGATCGGTAATCGGTAATCGGTGAACGGTTATCGGGGGCTGGGAATTGGGAGTTGGGGCTTGGGGCTTGGGGCTTTTTTGGGTGCTCGAAATCGAATTCAACCCCTGGCACCTTTGCGGGCTTTGCGTGAAATGAATTTGTCTCATGCCAAAGCGTAAGGAACCCAAAGG
>JAUWTT010000071.1 GCA_030614585.1 Acidobacteriota bacterium | reverse complement strand
TGGGCGAGCAAATGGACTTCTCTTTTGGGGTTGCGGCCGGTGACTATGACAATGATGGGGACACCGACCTGTTTATTTGCAACGCCGGGCCCAATGTCCTCTACAGAAACAATCAGGATGGGACCTTCTCAGACATTACGAAGGGGTCTGGATTGGACACCAAGCCTGAGGAACTCTTGAGTGTCGTTGCGGCCTGGTTCGATTACGACAATGATAGCTTGCCGGACTTGGTAGTCTCCCAATACACCTATTGGAATCCTCGCTCGGACCAGGCTTGTCTGATGCCGGATGGGACCGAGTTCTATTGCAACCCACAGTCGGTGGTCAGTGTTCCCCACACCTTGTATCGCAACCTGGGTAACGGCAAGTTTGAGGATGCTTCCAAGTCTGCCGGCTTCACCTCGGCCTTGGGCAAAGGAATGGGTGTAGGAATAGCCGACTTCAACAGAGATGGCCTTCTCGATGTTTTTCTTGCGAACGACACCTTGCAGAACTTCTTGTACCTGAATTTGGGAGAGGGTCGGTTCGACGAGGTTTCCCTGTTTTATGGCGTGGCCTACAATGCTGAAGCGTCACGTGTTTCCGGTATGGGGTGCGATGTGAGCGACTTCAATAACGACGGTTGGGTCGACATCTTCTACAACAATTTGCAGAATCAGATCCACGCTTTGTTTCGGAATCAGGACGGCGAGTACTTCGACTACGTGAGTCCCACGACCAACGTCTCGAATCTGAGCCGGCGATTCTCCGGCTGGAGCAATGGTTTCATCGACCACGATAATGATGGCTGGAAAGACATCTACTCGGCGAACGGCGACGTTGACTACATGGGCTTGAACTCCGCCCAGCACGACACGATGTTGAAGAACCTCGATGGCACTCGATTTGTGAGCGTTTCTGAGACCCTGGGGCCGGACTTCCTGCGTAAGGGCTACCAGCGTGGATCGGCGATTGCTGATTTGAATGATGATGGATTCATGGATCTGGTCATAACTTCACTGAACGAAAAACCCCGTATCTTGATCAACAGTGCCGATAACGGGAATCACTGGCTGACATTGGATCTGGTTGGCAGAACGAGTAGCCGGGACGCGATAGGCGCGTTTGTGAAAGTTGTAACTGAATCAGGCCGGGTTCTTCATAATCACGTTTCCACTTCTGTTGGGTTCATGTCTACTTCGGACAAAAGAGTTCATTTCGGTTTGGGCGACGAGAAGAGGGTTAAGAACATCGAGATACGATGGCCCTCAGGGGTGGTTCAGGAGCTCCGAGACGTTAAGGGTGACCAAATCTTGAAGGTGGAAGAGTCTAAGCCTTCCGGAAGCTGAAGGCGGCGAATGTCAAAAATGTTTATGAGAATAGTCGTTTTTGTCCTGGTTTTGCTTTCCAACACTTGGGTAGGCTTTGCGGCGGCGAAGGACCCTTCGTACGACCCCATCGTCTTCGAGTTAATGAAGTCGTCCGGGGTGGATTTCGAGATTGAGCCCAGTCGAACGGACCGCCGGCACCAACCCGAAACGATGATCTCTGGAATAGCACTGCTGGACTATGACAATGATGGCCTGCTCGATATCTACGTCCTCAGTGGAGCCACTATGCCGGGCTTGAAGAAGACAGGTGAGTCTCATTACAACCGGCTTTTCCGAAATAGGGGAGATTGGACCTTCGAAGATGTTACGAAGCAGGCGGGCGTCGAGGGCAGGGGGTACACTCACGGCGTTATCGCGGCAGATTACGACAACGATGGCGACATGGATCTCTTCATTGCGGGGCTGAGGGAGAACATACTTTACCGAAACGAAGGCGACGGCACGTTCGCGGATGTTACAAACGAGCTTGGCTTAGCCGAACCGGATCCGAAATATGGGAAGCTTTGGTCCGTCAGTGCGGCATTTCTGGACTACGACCGAAATTGGTGGCTGGATCTGTTCGTTTCCAACTACTGTGTCTGGAATCCGGAAACTGAACCGGTCTGCGGCCCCAAGAACTCACCTGATTACTGTCATCCCCAGCACTACGAAGGCCTCCCAAACTCCCTTTTCCGCAATGATAGTGGAAAAGCTTTCGTTGACGTGTCCGAGGTCTCTGGAATTCGAAGCCATATAGGCAAAGGAATGGGGCTCGGAGTAGCCGATTTTGACGAGGACGGTTTTACCGACATTTACGTCGCCAATGACACTGTGCCGGCATTTTTATTTCGCAACCAGCAGGATGGTACTTTTGCGGAGATCGCGTTCGAAAGCGGGACTGCATACACCTATTCAGGTGCCGCGGTATCGGGAATGGGCGTTGATGCTAAAGACGTCAACAACGATGGTTTGCCGGATATCTTTGTCGCCGCGATGACCAACGAGGCAATGCCGTTCTATGTCAATCAGGGGGATAGTTACTTCGATGAGATGACTGCGCCCAGCAAGCTGGCGATGATGACCCGGGATCGTACCGGCTGGAGTAACGGCATCACTGACTTCAACAATGACGGCTGGAAAGACCTGTTTATTGCCAGCGGTGATGTGATGGATCCCAGAGGAACCTTCGGGGGACGAGTCCTTCAGCCCAACACGCTGTTCGTAAACCTGAAAAACGGAAAGTTTGCCGACGGAGGACTTACCGCGGGTGAGGAGTTTCGCACGACCAGAGCGGTTCACCGGGGTGCAGCCTTTGGCGATTTGGACAATGATGGCCGTATGGATGCCGTTGTCACCTCTCTCAGTGGCCCTACTGAAGTTTGGAGGAACGTTTCTCCTGAGCCCAACCATTGGCTTGTGATCAATACGATCGGGACCAAAGGCAATCGAGACGGGATGGGGGCCAAGATCAAGGTCACTACGGCTTCCGGAACACAACACAACCACGTCAATACTGCGGTCGGGTACGGTTGTTCTTCGGACAAACGGGTTCATTTCGGGCTGGGGAAAGACAAGCTCATCTCGGAAATCCAAATCACCTGGCTGAGTGGGATAGTCCAGACCCTGAAAAACGTTCCGTCTGACCAGTTCCTGGTAGTGACCGAGCCGGAATCCTGAATTCGTCTTGGGGCTTGGGAAAGTTCGAACTTCGAACTTCGAACGTCGAACTTCCACCTTCCGACTCCGAACTTCCGATTTTTCGCTTTGGGCAACGCGCCCTTGGGGCTTGGAGTCCTGGAGTCTTGGAGTCTTGGGGTCTTGGGTCCTGGGTCTTGAGGTTTGAGCCAGTACGGTGCCTTGGTTCATGCTCATGCTTCGCCTGCCCTCCGTAGCTTTAGCGAAGGGGGGTGCTCGTGGGCGTCGGATGTGACAAGCTGGAAACTGGAAAATATACTTCCGGGAGGTTCCTTGCCGAGGGTTTTACCATCAAGACACCAAGAGCACTAAGAATCCCTAAGATCAATGGTTTTACCTTGGTGTCCTTGGTGACTTAGTGGTTTGTATTATCGGGGTTGAGGTGTCTAGAACTTCAAATTAGGAAACCGTTTGAAGTTCGGATTCGTACAATGACATATAATTAGAGAGTCGGCCAATTCTGGGGGAATGAAGAACGGTGGACTTGGCCGGCTTAGCAAAGTGAAGTGGTCTTGGAAAGGAAGTTGAGAACCATCTTGGCTGAGCTTTCGATTTCAAGATTCGTTAAACTGTCTCGGGTCACTAAATGGGTGTCCTCCTGGGCGCTCTTCTGTTGTGACCAGTAACGACGACTTTAGATTGACATGGTATACGCATCCTAAAGTGATTTAGGTGGTTTCTAAGGAGAGGTGATGATGAACGAATCAACTTCTCGCCCGATGATTGAGTCCAAAGGGTTGAGTAAGTTCTTTGGCTCATTTGTGGCAATTGAAGATATCTCCTTTTCAATTCCTGAAGGGCAGATTGTGGCATTTCTTGGTCCCAACGGAGCCGGGAAGTCCACGACGATGAAGATCCTCACTGGATTCATGGCTGCAAGCGAAGGTACTGCTTCGATTGCTGGGCTCGACATTCAGCGAGAACGGATTGGAGCTTCCGAAAAGCTCGGGTACTTGCCGGAGAATGGTCCCCTTTATCTGGATATGACTCCGGGTGAACTGCTTCGTTTCTTTGGCTCAGCACGAGGCCTCGAGGAATCCTACCTCAACCAGAGGATAGACTGGGTGACTGAACACTGTGCTCTTGAGGAGGTCCTTGAGAAACCGATTGGGAAGCTCTCCAAGGGATATCGACAGCGAGTTGGTTTAGCCCAAGCCCTCCTGCACGACCCTGAAGTTCTCATAATGGACGAGCCGACGGCGGGGCTTGACCCCAACCAGATCCGTGAGTTCCGACAGAACCTGAGGGAGTTGGGGCGGACAAAGACCGTTCTGATCTCCACTCATATCCTTCGAGAGGTTGAAGCGACAGCGGATCGCGTTCTTCTCATCCATGCCGGCCGTCTCATATTCGACGGAACACCAGACGCCTTAAAGGAGAAAGGTTCACTGGAAGAGCCGTTTTATCGGCTGACAAATTACGGTAGGCCGCCAGGACGGCTAAGTGAGGTTCCCGAGGCTGAATCCGCAGAGCAGGTGCTCGAGGAAGAATCAATTGCAGGAGAGAGGCAGGGCGATGAAGATTAATACCGAGTTTATTAAAGCCCTTGTTTACAGGGATCTCAGGAGATACTTCAGCAGCCCCAACGGGTACGTGTTTATCACCCTGTTCATCTTTATGAGTGCAGCGGCTGCATTTTGGCAGGATCGCTTCTTCCTGAACAACCTTGCCAGCCTGGAGCAACTGAATAATCTATTCCCCTATCTCCTCCTCTTCTTCGTACCGGCACTGACCATGTCGGTATGGGCGGAGGAGAGAAGACAGGCGACAGACGAACTTCTTCTTACGATGCCTGCGACGAGCCTGGAGGTGGTTCTGGGTAAATACATCTCCACGCTTGGAATCTATACGGTGGCGTTGCTGTTGTCTCTGAGTCATGTCCTGGTGCTGTTTTGGTTGGGCAGCCCAGACCTTGGACTGATGTTGGGGAACTATCTTGGCTACTGGTTTATCGGCGGAGCGATGATTAGCCTGGGAATGTTGGCGTCTCTTCTGACATCCAATGCTGCGATCGCCTATATCCTGGGTGCAGTCCTCTGTTCGGTTTTTGTGTTCACCGAATCAATTTTCGGGGTCTTTGGTGTGACGGTAGGGGGTTGGCTGGGATCCTTGAGTGTGATCGGCCACTTTGAAGACTTTGCTCGTGGCGTTGTGAGCTTTTCCGGCGTGTTCTATTTTTCCTCTATTGCGGGCATCCTGCTTTACCTGAATGTGCTGACCCTGGATCGACGGCATTGGCCCCGGGAGTTGGAGGGGCGGCCAACTTGGATGCACCAGGTGGTACGGGCGGTAGCAGTGATTGTTTGTGTGATCAGTTTGAATGCAGTTTTTGTCAGACTTGGTGTTCGACTTGACGTGACTGCGGAGAGGTTGCACTCACTCAGTGGGGAGACTAAGAGCCTGGTCAGTGAACTCGATGCGAACAGGCCTGTCTTCATTCAGGCTTTTGTAAGTCCCGAAGTGCCTGAGCCGTTCGTTCAAACCCGGTCAGATCTGTTGGACACGCTGAAAGAAATTGACGCGGCAGCCGGCAGCGCCGTGGCAGTTCGTATTCAGGAAACCCAGCCGTTCAGTCCTGAAGCAAGCGAAGCCCGGGAGAAGTTTGGCATAACACCTCGTCCGATCCCGAACCTTGGAAGTGCTCGAGCTGGAGTCTCTGAGGTCTTTCTGGGTGTGGCAATCACCTGCGGTGCGGAGGAACAAGTTATTCCCTTCATGGATAGGGGACTGTCCGCGGAATATGAGATCGCTCGCAGCATGCGCGTTGTGGCCAGGACGAGCCGCGCGAAAGTCGGAGTTCTTGAGACTGGGATCAACGTATTTGGTGGTTTGGACTTCCAGACGATGAGAAACTCACCCTCCTGGTCGGTCGTGGAAGAGTTGCGGAAGCAGTACGAGGTCGTACAGATATCATCTCCGGCGGAGATGCCCGAGGATTTGGACGGCCTTCTCGTGGCGCTCCCCTCCTCATTACCGCAACCGGAGATGGATCAGCTTTACCAGGCAATAGAATCTGGCCTGCCCACGCTTCTGCTGGTAGATCCTTTGCCGGTTGTCGATATCGGGTTGGCACCGTCGGAACAGGCTGGAGGGAACCGGAATCCGATGATGGGAAATCAGGGACCCCCACCCCAGCCGAAGGGCGATATCCAGGCAATGATGACCAAATTGGGAATCAGTTGGGACTCGGGGAGGGTTGTCTGGGATTCGTATAATCCTCATCCCGATTTGGCAAGTCTTCCACCTGAAGTTGTGTTCGTCGGCCGAGGAAACGAGAATGAATCGGCTTTTAACCCGGGTCACAACGCAACATCAGAATTGCAGGAACTGGTTCTTCTTTACCCCGGGGAACTCAACAAGGCAATGGACAGCAAGTATGTGTTTGAGCCTCTTCTTATGACCGGCCGTGTGTCGGGACGGTTCGCATATCCCCAAATGGTTCAGAGGAGTTTCTTCGGAGTTCAAATGAACCGGAATCTCCAGCATCGTCCAGATGACCTGGAATATACGCTGGCGGCGCATGTTTGGGCACCCGGAGGTGAAGCGAACGATGACGAAGCCACGGAATCAGGTGAAGGGGCTGAGGCGGAGGTATCTGGAGCGAGGGGATCCATCAACGTCATAGTTGCTGCAGACCTTGATTTCATCTCCGAGCAGTTCTTCCAGATTCGGGCGGTTGGAGTAGGGAATCTCAAGTTCGACAACATCCCTTTCTTCCTGAACTGCATGGACATTCTGGTTGGCGACGAATCTTTCATTGCTCTTCGGAATAAGAGAGTAAAGCACCGAACGTTGGCGAGGGTAGAAGAGCAGACTCGCAACTTCATCGAGCAGAGAGTAGAGGATGAACAACTGGCTGAAAGCGAGGCAGAAATTGCATTGGCTGATGCTCAGCGGAGACTCGATGAGAAGGTGAATGAGGTGGAGCAGCGCCCTGATCTGGACGCACAAACAAAACAGATTATGGCTCGCAACCTTCAGGAGGCTGAGAGCCGTCGGTTCGAGGTCCTCAAGGCCAACATCGAAACTGAAAAAGAGGCGAAGATTCACGCCAGTAAAGAGAATATGGAAGCGCAGATCCGAGGCATCCAGAACACCATAAGGACCCTTGCTGTGCTTCTGCCTCCGATACCTGTGTTCGTTTTGGGGGTATTCATCTTTGTTAAACGGCAACGCAGGGAAAGAGAAGGAGCCGCTGCGGCTCGAAGGCTGAGGGCATAACTATGAGCGAGACACGGAAGACAATTACGTTTGGGGTGGTCGCCCTGGTCCTTTTATTGGCAGTTTTCTTGACGACACCCGGGAGTGTTACACCGGATGACTTTACCGATCTCGGAGAGGCATTCTTCCCTGAGTTTACCGACCCGAATATTGCGACGACGTTGGAAGTGATCGAGTTCGATGAAGAAACCGCCTCTGCTCGTCCCTTCAAAGTGACTTATAAAGAGGGCAGGTGGACCATTCCATCGCATCACGATTACCCCGCCGATGGCGAAGATCGGTTGGCGCGCACCGCCGCTGGAATGATTGGACTGATAAAGGATGACTATCGTACGAGTAACGTCGCTGACTATGAAGCGTGTGACGTTGTTGACCCCCTTGATGAGGCGACGACCCTCAAAGGGCGTGGGAAACGCGTGACGATCAAAGACAAGAACGACCAGGTTCTCGCGGATCTTATCTTCGGGAGGAAGCTGGCGGAACGGAGCGATCTCAGGTTTGTGAGAGTTCCCGGGCAGAAGCGCGTCTATGTCGCCAAGACCGAGATGGATATTTCCACGAATTTTGCAGATTGGATTGAGCCTGATTTGCTGCAGGTCGAGAGCGGCGAGGCAACCCAGGTGATCCTCAGAGATTACTCAATCAATGAGCGGACCAGGACTGTCGATAGGAGAGGCACTCTTATTCTGACCAGGGCGGACGACAAATGGTCGGCCAACAAGATGTCCTCCCGAGAAGAAGTCGACATGACGAAAATGAACCAGCTTCTCAAGGAAGTTGACGATCTGAGAATCGTCGGAGTCCGAACCAAGCCCGCAGGGTTGTCTGACGGGTTACGCCGCACAGAGGGCGATGTTCCGATCACCCAGGCGAATGTTCTATCCCTTCAGGGTAAGGGCTATTACTTCACCCGTGATGGGAGTCTTCTTTCTAACGAAGGGGAACTCGAGGTTAGGATCAGTAACGGCGTCAAATACATTTTGCGCTTCGGTGAAGTTCTGTTTGGCAGTGGAGACGCTGTCTCTGCCGGCAGTGAGTCGGAAGGGACGGAGGAGAGCGGCCCCGGTGAGAATCGGTACCTCTTTATTACCGCAACCTTCGATCAGGATCTTGTGCCCGAGCCGCCAAAGCCGTCCAATACCGGTTTCGAACAGAAGAGCGAAGACGAATGGACCGATACCGATCGTAAGAACAAAGAGCGAAAAGAGAAACATGATGCCTGGCAGACCTCGGTAGAGGAGGGGAAGAAACGGGCCGGAGAGCTCAACGCCAGATTCTCCGACTGGTATTATGTCATCTCTTCAGATGCTTTTGACAAGATCCATATCAGCCGGGAAGACCTGATCAAGAAGAAGGAAAGCTAATCTAACCACCAAGGACACGAAGAATAGAGGGCTTCAGAGAAACCCGGAATCTATACTTGGTGTCCTTGGTGCCTTGGTGGTTAATCCTTGTCGGCCAGGGAGGACGTGTCGAAGCCGTTGTCTTCCAGATGGCGGACTATGATGTTCCGAGCCTCGTCAATTCCAGGAGATGGTTTCTCACTGCAGGGTTGTGTGTGGCCGCGGACGAGGCCCGAAGTGAGAGTCCCCTTTCCCAGATCGAATCGAAACCAGCTGTTGCAGAGAATCATGGTCACGACACCCAGCGAATAAAAGGGGGCTTCGAGCTGCTCTTGGTCGAGCTGCCAAAAGGGGCCTCGAGCAAACGCCGTTCCAGGAGGCCGTGAGGCGCTGTAAATAGGGCGAACCGTGTCAGGATGAGTTCCGAGCAGTGAGTGACCCTCCATCCATGGGGAGTTCTCCAGTCCCAAGTAGTCGAGAATCGTTGGGGCGATGTCCAGATTCTGAGTGTTTGTCGCTACTTTCCCGCCATGAGCGCCATCAGGGAAACGGAAGAAAAGGGGAAGCCGCACGTCAGTTCTGAAGCCCAAACCGTGGTCGGAGTTGACAATCAGTAGCGTATTCGCGAAACGATTGCGGGCTTTCAGAAACTCGACGAGCTCTCTTACCCGATTATCGAATTCCAGGATGGTGTCATCGTAGGCATCCATCGAGTTTGGGGCCGATTGCTCGTTTGAAAAAAACCTTCTGTTCGGCCTGAAGGGCTCGTGCGTCCCCATCAAATGGACGTGTGCGAAGTAGGGTTCAGGAGATTCGTCAATGAAGTGAAACAGTTCCTTGAGCCTTTCAGAATCAGCTCGAGCCATTTTCGATTCCGTTCCCGCCACTTGGGCGAAAGCATCCCCCATGCGCGTCAGCCCCCTGAGGTGACTGAATCTGTCCCTGACGCGCTGTATCATCAGCTCATCAAGATAGGCAACCTCTTGTCCGAACAAGGCCCTTGCTCCGCCTGCCAGGAACTCCATTTCAAATCGCCGGGAATTAGCGTTATCGAAGGAGTTGCGCATGTTCATGTCTGGGGCGTCGGCGTAGTAGCGAATGCTGATGTCCGCGTTTCGATAGCCAAGGTTTCTCAGGACTGCAGGGAGATGGCGGTACACATCCTCGCCGTGCAGGATGTCCGGCGGATACACCAGACGGGTACTGACGGGCAGTTTTCCCGTTAGCATCGAAGCGATTGAGGCGCCGGTATGGGCCGAGTTCGAAAAGGCGTTGTCACAAACCAGGGCGTCTTCGGCCAGCTCTCTTAGAAAGGGAGTCGTGTCACGTTTATAACCGTAGAGGCTCAGATGTGCTGCATTCAAACCATCGCTTGCGAACAGAAGAATGTCCGGTCTGCTATGGGTACGAGTTGCTTGATTCCCGACTGACTCGGGGAGCCCAGGAGCGTAGCGCCAGGCAGCTACGGAAAAGGAAACCAGCATTAGTAGGAGACACAATCTAGCCCGGGCCTTAGCCTTTGAAGCGTCTACCCGGATGAGGCGTTTTACCACCCATACCCAAGATAGAATCAGCAGAAATAGTGCTCTGAGAACGTAGATCCACGACTGATCTTCCGACGAGGTTCCCACTCCAAAGCCAAATACGGTGTACGTGAAATTGTCGATCAGAATGAATAGAGCCAGGGCGATGACAATGGTGGGAATGAGTGCGGCGATTCGTGCCAGGAACCGATCGAGCGACTGCCCTCTGAAGACTAAGCCGGGTATCCGAAGTAGGAGGACCAAACTTGCAGTGATCAAAGCCGGTGCCAGGGGGGAGATGGTAACGACCGCCACTTGATCCCAGATTCCCATGGACGACATGAAAGAAGGTTTGGTGGCGAAGAAGAACCACTCCAGAACAACATATACATAAACCGACAGGACAGACCACGACAGAACGGCCATCCAACCAGGTTCATTCTTCTGCTGTTCGACTACCGCTCTTTTCTCCAACTAAATGTGACCCCTTTGGACGTCAGAAGATACCACTCTTTCGGTGACAGTTAGAGTATGACTCTGTCTTCCCGTTTGTTGGGGGCAAACCACCAAGACACCAAGGGCACCAAGAGAAAGGGAACGGCTTTCTCGCTCGGTTGACAGGTGGTTTCCCAGGGGTCTGCTGTCCACAGGTCATGCGCCCTCAATACTTCAACCGAAGGACATCAGCGGTTGAACTATCCAGCAGAGTCACAACGAAGAGGTTGTCATACGCCGATTCAGCCAGGAATCCACCAGACCTTACGCCGAGAGCTTCGACGATCTCGGTCACACGGTCGCTATGACTGGCAACAACCACGGTCTTTCCCGGGAAGTGGGTCGAAATCCGGCGGACCAGATCTCCCGTCATTGACGCATCAACTGTCCTAATCTCGAGGTTCAGCTTCCTGGCCAGAGGTAGGAGGGTCTGCTGGGTTCGCTTGTACTGTGACGAAAAGAGAGCAGATACCTCTGTTGCTCCCAGTAACCGGGAGAGTAGGACCGCTCTCGTCTTCCCAGCTTCACTCAGGTCAGGATCAGCGCTGTTGTCGATCTTTTCGGCATGCCGAACCACGATTACCGTTGTTCCTGCCAGATCCGCTGTTTGGCCCAGGCAAAGCGGATGCAGCATCGTCAGGCAGAG
>JAUWTT010000269.1 GCA_030614585.1 Acidobacteriota bacterium | reverse complement strand
CTAAACAATCCGGGAATAGGGTTCATGACGTTTCAGCGTTTCAACGGGGACGACTTGAATTCTGGTTCAGGGTGGACTGAGGGATTCCCGATCGATTATCAGGAATTCGATGGGGACCTGGCCAACAAGGATCACCCTGATACCTCTCTTGCCTATTTCCGCGTCAATTGGAGGTTCGTGGAACCAGAATTGGGGCAGTACAACTGGGCCATGATCGATAAGGCTCTCAGAACGGCTGCCGAGCGGGGGCAGACACTCTTCCTGCGAATCTCACCCTATGAAGGCGGAGAGGAGAAGGACGTACCCGTTTGGTACAGGGATCTGATCGGACAGGAAAGAGCGCTTCCCTTGGAGAAATGGCGTGTCGATCCCGAGAACCCGCTCTATCTGAAGCATTTTGGAGGCCTGATCCGTGCCCTGGGTGGACGTTACGATGGTCATCCGGGTTTGGAAGGGGTCGATGTAGCGATAGTCGGTTTCTGGGGTGAAGGAGAGGGATCACACCTGTTGACCGAGCAGACTCGTAAGACACTTATCAATGCCTATCTGGAGAGCTTCAGGAAGACGACGCTCATATTCCAGCCACTGAATGGAGACGCGCCTGATCCGGGAATGCTGGTAGGTGGCCTCCCAATAGCCGCCAGTTGGCCTGACGGGACGGACAATGGCTCTGGGCCACACATGCGACACCTGGGATGGAGAATCGACTGTCTGGGTGACATGGGCTTCTGGAGAGATACGAGAGCGAACTGGAGTCATATGTCGGATGTTTATCCGCAGGACATCATCAAAAGCGGGATGGCCGAAGCCTGGAAGAAGGCGCCTATCACTCATGAAATCTGTGGGACGTTTTTGAGGTGGCGCGAACGTGAAGCCTATACCGAGGAGATCGTGAAGTACATCTTTGATCAGGCGCTCAAATGGCATATTTCGTCGTTCAGTGCCAAAAGCTCCCCTGTTCCTGTGGAGTGGCAACCACTGGTGGACGAATGGCTGAAGAAGATGGGTTACCGATTGGTCTTGCGCAAGTTCACTTATCCTTCTGAGGTCAAACCTCAGGGTAGGTTAGATTTCACCAGCTGGTGGGAAAATAAAGGGGTTGCGCCTTGTTATCGGAACTACGCACTGGCTCTCAGGTTGCGGGGAAACGGACAAAGCCGGGTCATGCCGACAGACGCCGACATTCGAACCTGGATGCCTGGCGACAGCCTTTATGATGATGCGGTGTTCGTCCCGCTCGACATGCCGCTCGGACAGTCTGAGCGTGAGCTGGCGGTGGTAGACAGAGCGAGTTTTGAGCCTGTGATAAAGCTCGCAATCGACGGATTGAACTCGGACGGCTGGTATCCGATGGGGAAGATAGCGGTTCAGGAGATCGTGGAGTGAGGGGCGGCTGATGGCTCGCGAGCCCCGCGTCGCGGGACGGCATGAAGATCCGAAATCTTTCCGTGGTCTCAGCCTTCGGAGAGGGCAACAGAGTGTAAATACCACGCCTCCGGTTACTGCCTGGTAGAAAGGATTCTGCGCTGAAACAACTCTGGGAACGTATGAGTCCGAGGGACCTCAAGACTCAAGACTACGAGACTCAAGCCCAATTGTTAGAATAGTTGCTGGCGACTATGAAGAGATTGTGCATGTTGAGTTACTGCCTTTATTTGTTCCCGCTGCTGTTCCTGCCCGACTTCGTTGCGGCCGAGAGTGTTGTCTTCACTGACGTTACAGAAGCAGCCGGTATCACCTGGGTTCATGACAATGGCATGTCTGCGAAACGGTAACTGCCGGAAACGATGATCGGTGGTGCCGCGTTTCTGGACTACGACAACGATGGATGGCTCGACATCTACCTGGTGACCGGTTCAACGAGTGACTTTTACAAGCCTGAGAAGCTGATTCAAAATGCACTGTACCGGAACAACGGAGACGGAACTTTCAGAGAGGTTACGGCAGAAGCGGGAGTTCCAGGGAGAGGTTTTGGGGCGGGCGTCGCTGTCGGAGACTACGACAAAGATGGCTGGAGGGATATCTTTCTTACTGGTGTGAGATCAGGACTTCTTTATCGCAACAATGGTGACGGTACATTTTCCGACCTTACTTTGAAAGCCGGAGTGGAGGCCAAAGGGTGGGGAGCGAGTTCGGCCTTTTTTGATTATGACAATGACGGCTGGTTGGACCTGTGGGTATGCGGGTACGTCGTCTGGGAGCCGGATCTGAACTTCAAATGTGGGGGAGGGGAGATACCGCGCTACTGTATCCCGACACTGTTTGACAGTTGGCCAAGCAGGCTTTATCGCAACAAAGGTGATGGGACCTTTGAGGATGTGAGTGCCCGAGCAGGGATCGCTGATTCCCGAAGCAAAGGCCTGGGTGTGGTTACCGCCGACCTCAACAATGACGGCTGGGCCGATGTTCTTCAGTCGAACGATACTACGGAGAACTTCCTCTTCATGAACCGGGGTAACGGTACTTTTGAGGAGATCGGCCTGTTTGCAGGGGTTGCTTTCAGTCATGACGGAAAAGCCAGATCGGGAATGGGGGTCGATGCTCAGGATTATGACGATGACGGGATGATAGACCTATTTGTAGCGAACATTGACCACGAGGATGTGTCGATTTACCGCAATATAGACGGCGAGTCTTTTGAAGATGATGTTATCGATGCGCCCGGCTTGTCTCGCGCGACTCGGTTTATGAGTACCTTCGGGGCACGTTTTATTGACTTCGACAACGATGGGGACCAGGACATCGTGGTACTGAATGGACATCCCGACGATCAGATCGACTACCATCGAGGGAATATCACCTATTTGGAGAAGCCTCTGCTGTTCGAGAATCGGGACGGAAAATTCGCAAACGTCAGTGATGAAAGTGGCCCGGCCTTCCAGAAACTGTTTTCGGGAAGGGGGTTGGCAACCGGTGATTATGACAACGACGGAGATCCTGACCTTCTGTTTCTCAACAATGGGCAAGCTCCGGCACTAGTACGAAATGAAGGCGGGAATAAGAACCAGTGGCTAGGTATAAGGCTCATCGGCAAGAAGAGTAACCGGGATGGTATAGGGGTTCGAATCAGCTACAAAGTCGGCGACAAGACCAGGCACCACAGCGTCTCTGGAGGTAGTAGCTATCAGTCCGGCCACGACCATCGAATCCTATTGGGCTTCGGGAGTCAGACAGAAGCCGGGGATATTCGAATCGCTTGGCCTAGCGGGACTGTGGATATTGTGAAAGCTCTTCCCATGGGTGCCTATACCGACGTCACCGAAGGATCTCATCCTGGGAATTGAAGAGTTCACCACCAAGACAACAAGAAAACCAAGAATCAAGGATTAAACCATCAGACAGGTTGTTTCCTTGGTGCTCTTGGTGCCTTGGTGGTTTGATTTATTCGATCTTAGCGCTCTCGCCGCACTCCGTACGGAGATGCCAGGGGATTCTTCCTCAGCTCCTGAAACTTTGCAAAAGCCTCTTTCGCTTTATCTTTCTCCCCGATTCCCTGGTAGTACCGTCCCAGCAGATAGTAAGCCTCCGTATAGCCGGGATCGAACTTAATGGCCAGCTGGAGGTTCTGCTCGACTTCAGCGGAAGGTCCCTCTTTCATCAGGGCACTGGCGTATTTGTAGCGGCCGTATGGAAACTGGGGGTCGTTGCGGATGGCACGGTACTGCCATCCGAGGCCAGATTCATACTCCCATTCGGTTATAAGCAGTTCACCGAGATCGGTGAATGGCCAGCCATACCGAACCTTCTGCTGATCGACGATTCCAATGGCACGTTTGTAGCTTTGCTTGGCCGAGGACAAGTCACCTTGAGCCTGCTGACACCAACCCAGGAAGTAATGAGCCTTGTATGTTTGCGGGGCGAGCTCGGTTACCCTCTCGAATGCGGCAATGGCTTCAGTGAATTGTTGGCTCTCGTAGTAGTAACGGCCCAGATGGTAGTACGCGTCAGAATCGTCAGGGTTCTGTTCGATGAGGTGCTCAAGGTCCGCCCTGAAGCCTTCATGATCTTTGATTATGAAGCGGGCAAAGGCTCGGATTCTGTAAGCCTGTATGGGTGCGTCCGGCAAATCGATCGATTCCCCGGCCAGCTGGTTTGCCCGCTCAAAATCACCTTTTCTGTATGCGACTGCGGCCGCCATGTAGGCAACTTGAGCATCCTTCGGAAACCGCGCTCTCAGGGTTTCAATCTGCGCTTCCGCTTCGTCCCACTGCATGAGCCTCATCAGGACGTCAACCAGGGCCACCCGTGCTTCCCGATGGTTCGGATCTATGTCGAGCGCTTCACGGAGCGACCCGGCTGCGTCTTCGAGTCTGCCGGAGTCCAGGGCGAGTTGAGCTTGATTAAGGGACTCTCTAGTCTGTTGCCCTTCAACGTCAGCCGTCAGAAGACAGATCAGAATAAGTCCGACGGATGTGGCCACAAAGGGCTTGGTCTTTAGCCTCATGAGGAACCAAACTTCTTGAAGTAATCGCACTGGAAGCACTTTCCGGCCAACCTTATCCCGCAGATCGCCAGGAGATATCGTCACGGAGTGATCAGCCCTTGCTCCTCCCAAACCTTCAGTTGCGTTTCTATCTTCTTCCGCCTGGCCACTTGAAGGCTCGATTCGTCTTCGATTTCGAGATAAGTGCGCAGTCGTTCGGCTGCCTTCGGGATGTCGCCCCTCATCGCATAGAGCATTCCCAGATGCAGCAGCGAAATAGGAAACGAGTTAGCTTTTCCCGTTTCCTCGAGTTGTTCCAGTTGCTTCATCGCAACTTCATAGTCCCCTGCGTAATAGCCGGCCAGCCCGGAATACAGCAGGCCTCTCGGTACGGCTGGTTCCAACTCCAGCGCCAGTTCGGCCCACTGGGATGCTTCTTCCCATTGCTGAGCTTCCAAGGCAAGCTGGGCAAGTCCCAGCCGCGGCTTCACCGCTTCTGAATTCACCTCGGCTGCTTTTGAGAACGCGGCTCCGGCTTCTTCGGTTTGGCCCTGTTCCATTCTCACTTCTCCGAGCAAAGCCCAGGCGGCATCGAAGTCAGGATAGATTTTGACCGCTTTCTGTAGATTCTTCGCAGCCTTTGACAAATTGGGCTTGTCCTTTTCAAGCTCGGCGATGGCCTTCGTCGAGGCCTCTTCAGCTTCAGCAGGAATCGGGGGTTTCGAAGCATCTAGTGTGTTTGAGGCACCATCCTTCATCCGAGCTACAAGTATTTCACCGATGTCGGGATCGTCCATCAGGCCGCGGATTCCCAGCTGTATTTGAGTAGAAGCGAATTCCGGGTTTTGCTGGAGTCGGACCAGGCAGTTGTCAAGATAGATTCTGCCTAATATTACAACGAACCCCCCTGTGCCCCCCGTATTACTACCGAACCCACCGACCAGTCCACCTGATGTTGGAGTGGCTCCGGCATCGCTGGCCCCTTGACTCTGATTGACACTGCCCAAGTTAAAACTGAAAACACCCTTGTCATTAACAAAGGACTGGCGTATTGCCCTGCCGTTACAGACCATTTCCACTTTGACCGAATGAGAAAAGGGGGTGCCGTCATCCATGAGAGCCCGGCCCATCAGGTAAAGAGAGACATCCTGCTGAGCACCGATCAGCCAGAGTGGCGTCACGAGGAGTGAAATGATGGTTGCCAACAGGGTTTTTGCCATTTTATGCACCCTCTTTTTCGCGTCCATTTTAGCAGAGTTGGATCGTTGGGTCTTGAGGCGTCGGGGTCTTGGGTCCTGGGTCCTGGGGCTTGAGTCTTGGGTCTTGGGGAGCTGGTTTGAATTTTCTTTCGTAGTTTCTTGAAGAGCGACGTAAGTATAAATGATATGCGTGATCATCGAAAACTGGAAGCATTTCAGTTAGCTCATCAGCTGGTTTTAGCTATTTACAGGGTGACGGCAGCGTTTCCCTCCCATGAACTCTTCGGGCTGACATCCCAAATGCGACGGGCGGCTGTTTCGGGCGCGGCCAATATTGT
>JAUWTT010000141.1 GCA_030614585.1 Acidobacteriota bacterium | reverse complement strand
GATCGCTTCAAGAAGATGGGTGCCGAGGTCATCACCGTGAGCACTGACACTCAGTTTGTCCACCTTGCCTGGCAGACTTCGGAGAAGGAGCTTAGCGAGGTCAAGTACCCGATGGGTGCTGATCCGACAGGCAAGCTTTCCAGGCAGTTTGGAGTCTACGATGAGAATACCGGACTGGCCCTTCGAGGGGCGTTTATCATCAGTCCGGACGGTACGCTCTTCAACTCTGAGGTGAATTTCTACAATCTGGGCCGAAACATCGACGAGTTGATGCGAAAGTTCAAAGCGAACATGTACCTCGCTCGAAAAGCTACTGAAGCCTGTCCATCCAAATGGAAGGACGAAGGTGACAAGACCCTGGAACCTACTGCCAAGATGGTGGGGAAGGTTTGGGAAGCTCTGAACGAGTAGGGTTCCAATGATTCTATAGCTTGGGCGGGTGAGCCCTCAAAGGCGTGTTGTCCAAATGGGCACCCCGCCCAAGGTAAAAGACCAAGATTTGAACCCGGAAGTATTCGCACTTCGGGATCGCCTCTAAAAAGTCAAACGCCGAGAGCCGATCTTTCCGATCAGGTTTTCGGCACGCTCAGGTAACCCACGACGAGCTTCTTGTCGACTCGGGTCACTACGACTTCGTACGGTTTCTTCTTTCCTTCTATGTAGAAGAAGATCGGTTCATTGATCGATTGATTCTTCTTCTGAATGACTTTCCCATCGGCTAGCACATAGAGATCAAACTGACGTTTCTTCCAATCCGCGTCTTTAAGGCTCAGCGAGACCTCGAAGACCTTCATGTAACCGCCTTTTTCATGGAGTTCAAAGTTGTAGTACTCCCTTTCGAGAGATCTCTTCACCCCTGCGATTTCGGTAGTGTTAGCCTGGGCAGTAGTCAAAACTTCACCGACTGCTGCGCGGTTCTGATCAATCTGACTCTTGTTCTCGGTCGTCTTCCGGTCGAGCGTTGCAACGGTTGAGTTCGTCTCCGTCAGTTTCTCTTTGAGCTGAGATGTCTCTCCCTGAAGTTGGGAGGCCTGTTGCTTGAGCTGATTAACCTCTTCCTGTTCAGCTTTGCGCAGATCCATAGCTTGGAGCTCGCGGTTCTGCTGCTCCTGGTCCGTTTTCACTCCCGCGTAAAGGCCCCTATAGCGGTTCAATTCTCGGCCCTGTTGAGTCAGTTTCTTCTGGCTTGAATCCAGGCCCTGATCGAGCTCAGAGATGTGCGTGTTCGACTCCTCCAGGGTTTCAGTGACCGCAGCCAGGTCATCCTTGTTAGTGGCCAACTCGGTGGATAACTGATCGATACTGGATTGTGCCTGATAGAGGAAGTAGGCAAGAACCGAAACAGTTCCCACGATAAGTGCAGCAATCAGCAGGGTGTGATTTCCGTTGTGCCCACCGCGGGTCGCTTCACTCGCCTTAGTCCTGGTTTTCTCCGCTTTATGATTGTTAAGTCCCTCGTAAAGTGGGTCTTCAAATTGTTTAATGTTCTTTGGCATATTCACTTGGGCCTCCTCCCGTATCTAATCGAAGGGCAGTATCTCCTCTGTCGCATGAGTCTTCATCAGGGACCTCCGTAGTAGCCTCGTCGAGCTCGAACCGCAAGATCGGGTCGATTCTTGACATCAACTTCTATCTCACGCCACTCGCCGTCCCGAACCGCATTGCTAGAGTTGTAACCCAGTGTGTACTGGACTCTCAGGTCGTTTGCGATTTCGCTGTAGATGTGGGCCAGGTCATTGATGTGTCGAGGGGCGTACATCCTTCCCCCGGTCTGGTCCGCAATCAGCTGCATTTCTCGTCTGGCCTCTTCGTAAGCCCCACCCATTCCAATTCCTGGAATTCCACCGGGGCCACCGGTTCCCGGAATTCCACCGGGGTTACCGATCCCTGGGATGCCGCCCGGGTTTCCGAATATGATGTCCGTCAAAATCCTGCCGACGCCGCTGCGAGGTCGTCCTCCCCTCCGAGGTGACCCCCTATTCTGATTCTCGGTATCAAGAAATATCGTATAGATCAGCGTATCGATCTCTTGAATCTCACGGTATAACTCGGCGAACCTTATCTGCGAACCGTTTCCCCAGTCACCTGTCAACTGGTTATCGACACCGTCGCTGAAAACGACTATGGCTTTTCGGCCTTCCAGCCCGTCCATGTAGTCGTTGATGCTTATGTCGAGAGCATCGTAAAAAGCCGTTCCACCGCCTGATCGAACGCGGCGAATGGCTTTTCCGATGTCTTGCCGATCATTGGTAAAGTCCTGTTTCAGGTTTGTGCGCGAGTTGAAGGTGGCTAACGCAATCCTGTCGGAAGGGTTGATCTCGTGCGTGAAGCCGACGGAAGCATCTTTGATCATGTCGATGTAGCCTTTGGTGCTGCCACTCACGTCCAACAGGATCAGTAGGTTGAAAGGAGCTTCCATCGAATTGAATTGGTCGATGCGTTGTCTGACACCGTCTTCGAACAGGTCAAAGTCCTCCATCAGAAGATCCGGTACCGCTCTATTGTTGCGATCTCTGACCGAGGCGTTTACATAAACCAGGTCCACGTTAACCTTCAGGGAATAGCCCCCGGTCGCGGACTCATCGGTGGAGTCAGAAGGCGTGTAGGCTACCTGTCGCGGCTGGGCCGGCACCGGCTCAGGCTCGGTTGGTACCGGTTCATATTGGGGCGAGGAGCTGCCCGCACTGTCTTCAGGATAACCTGAGCTTTCAGCCTCCTCGTTGGCCGGGGAACCGACTGTATTGTTGACAGGGTTGGGAACTCTGACGGAAAGGTCGGCTTGAGATCTGATCTCACTCTCAATTCTGAAGTCGACTTTACCTCGGGTACTTGATGCCAGGAGTAAAGGACCTCCGATGCCTATCTGTTTCTCCAACGCGCCTTCACTGAGTTCAACTTCCCGATTCCAGGAGATAGTGCTTCCAGCTCGGATCCATCCTCTCAGGTTCAGGTTCTCTATGACCCGACACGTGATGTTACCGCGGTTCGATTCGAGTCGAATGTCTCCCGATGGTTGCACAGCCGATCGAAACAGAATGTTCCCATCCTCCGTGAACAGGGATGCCGAGGAATGGAGATTCTCAACGGTGACAAAGCCAGTAAGGGTTTGTACTCTTACGTTGCCTGCGACGTTGTAGACCTCCACGGCCAGGTTGGCTCCCCAGACAATCAAGTTCAAGTCCCTGGGGGCCTGGATATCGATGTACACCGATTCTGATGAGTAGTTGTAGAAGTAGCTTCGCAGGAAAACTCGATTGCCAACCTTCTGAGATAGGACAGTTACGTTCTCCAACTGGCTTTCTTCGACGGCGATCTCGCGAATCGAGACTTCGATCATGGGGTTATCCCACGTCGATACACGTACCCTACCGTAGTCATTCTCTACGACAAGGGTATCGCCGGCCTGATAAGGAAACGATTTCGTATCAGCACGCTGTGATGCCCCGGCCAATAAGGACCCCATGCTGAGAAGCAGTAACCCAAGTTTTATCAAAGTTTGGCCACGTCTCAATGCCACTTCTACCTCCTGACTCTAAGACGCAAGATACTGAAATGAGGTTCAAGTTTCATTTCCGACAATGTTTTTCTATTCTCATGCCCGTCGCGCCAAGTGCCGTTGCCCAACATGGCCTTTCCAGGTTGTGTCGCCTTGTAAGGGCGGTACATTTAGCAGGAACCATTTTAGGGAACCTGACCAGATCCTAAACTCGTCAATCGCAAATCGTCAATCGCAAATCAAAGGTTCCCCTGTTGTACAATCTTTTCGAAAGAAGGGAATCGTGAAACTGTTCAGAAGTCTGCTTGGAGTCTGGCTGATAACGTTTACAGTGTCTTCCTTTTCGGAGGCAGCGTCCGAGAATCAGTATCTGTTCCTGTCCAATGAGCGAATCATCACGTTGGAATTCATCAATGACAAGAGCGTCATTGTCAATTACGTCAATCTTGGCGATACTTTCGATCTTCTGCTTGCCCGCAATCTGATTTTTCTTGATGCTCAACAATCCGCTTACCGCGGTCACTTGTTTGAGCTCGAGGGAGTTGAGGGTGAGCAGAAACAGTTTGACGTCTCAGATCTTATCGAGCCTGGGGAATTCTCAGGATTCGTGATCGCCGGCGATTTCAATTTCCGAAGTCCCCCAGTGAGACCGACGTTGAAGATTGCCGGGAAGATCTTTGAATTGGAACCGCTTTCCGGTGAGGAATTTGAGATTGTGGTCGCCCGAATTGGGGAGCTGAATCTCAAAGCAAACAACAAAACGGAGGCCATTCGTAGAGCAGGGTTTGGGCGTGGATTTGGGCGCTTCCACCTGATTGGATCCGATTCGGCCGCAGAGTTTGAGCAGTATTTCAAGGACGAAGACATCGTCCCTCCACTTCCCCTCGAGACCCCTCCGCCGCGGCTGCCCTCAAGTGAATCAAGCCGACCGGACCCGGTTTTCGTCAAGATCAAAGCGTATGTCAGCCGTGCTGGTGGCCTGATGAACCTTGAGGTTGTGAAGGGTCTCAATAAGAAGTTGGATCAGATCGCTCTGGACACTGTCCAGAACTCGTGGCGATTCTTGCCCGCGATATCCGGCAATGAAGTAGCAGAAGCCGAGCTGATGCTTAATGTAGTGTTCAAACGGCAGTGATTGCAGGGAGTCGGTTGGGTTTCTCACTGAGTGCCCCAGGTACGGCTTGTCTGGAGAAGTCAAACCACCAAGTCACCAAGAGCACCAAGAATCAGCGCGCTACACCCCGGTCCTTGACTACTTACTACTCACTACTTACTGCGATCACCGATCACCGATTACTGATTACCGATTACCGATCACCTGTTCCCGGCCCCTAGGCGCCGAACTTCTTCAGTTTGCCTGCATGGGCCAGGGCAAGGGCCATGAGATGTTTGGCCGGGATCTGTCCTATAGCACCTTTCAGGCATTCAACCTCGTCGAACCCCTCAGCCAAGTCGAGTCGGGAGTGCTCTGAAGCCAGGAGCACCGGCACCGTATGCCAACTGTGGCTTTGCAGGGCCGAAGGGGTTGAATGATCACCGGTCACGACCAGCACGTCAGGTTTTAGAGCAAGAATCCTCGGGATGACCTGGTCAAGCTCCTCGATAGCAGCGACCTTGGCGTCGAAGTTCCCGTCTTCACCTGTTTTATCGGGTGTTTTGGCATGGACAAAGAAGAAGTCATAGTTGTCGTATTCTCTTTCCAATCCATCCAGTTGTTCATCGACGCTCTTAACTACAGGGTAGAGGTCCATCCCTACCAGGAAAGACACTCCTCGGTACATCGGGTAGTTGGCAAGACAAAGTGACCGCAGATTGAAACGCTCCTTCATTGAGGCGTAGGGCTTGTGTTTCGCAAAGCCGCGAAGGGTGACCATGTTTGCCTGCTTCTCATCAGCAAGGATCGTTCCAACCTGCCTCACGAAATCGTTAACGATCTTGGCTGTCCCTTCAGCCTCCGGACTGAGCCCACGTGCAGCAAGCGGTGGAACACCCGTGAACTGTGGGTCGGTATCTGCGATGTCCCCACGGAGCCCTTTACCTCGAAACACCACCAGGAGTCGGTGTTCCTTCACAGTTTCTATGAATACCTCAACATTCTCGATCTTGATTTTTTCCCGAAGCCTTTTACAGACGCGTTCGTTTTCCTCCGTCGAGATTCGCCCAGCCCGCCGGTCGACAATGTTTCCTTCAGCATCTACCGTAGCGAAGTTTCCGCGAACGGCCACATCTTTGGGGGTCAATTCGAACCCAATTCCCGCCGATTCCAGAACCCCACGACCGACATTGTTCTCAACCGGGTCGTAGCCGAACAGGGCGAAATGGCCGGGCCCACTTCCGGTGGTAACGCCAGGTGCAACGGGTACCAGGAGGCCGCACGAGGATCTTCTTGCCAGTCGATCCAGATTCGGGATCTTCGCAGTTTGCAGCTCTGTCTCAGTCCCGTCGCCGATCTGTAATCCGCCAACGCCGTCCAAGATGAAAAAGACGATTTTGGTGTCGCTCTCGATCGCTAATGTTTCGATCAATCCTGGATAATCACTCACCGTCGCTACTCCTTTTCGTTGATGGGTCCCATACACAACAAATGGCCGCAAACCTCAGGCCGACAGGTTTTCAGGTGGCACAGTATAGCACGATGAATTCAGAGAAAACTTGGCAGGGCTTGCCGGAAAAAACCTACTCTTCCGGCTGGGGCGAGTGAAGGTCACTGCCGGGTCGTACCGGCGCGACAAAGATTTGCCGGGCGAGTTCTTCACTGAAGATATGTTCCTCATCGTTCAGGTTGATGTGGACCGGTCCGTTGAACGGGGCTTTCTTGAGGAGTGAAAACTGAACCTGGGGATAGACTCCCAAGGCTGCGAGATGGCGGAGAACCTCCGAGTCACGATCACTGACCCGTTGGATCGTGAGTATCTGACCCTCCTGAGCTTCCCAGAGACTAAGAACATCTTCTTCAGGAACCTGACCGTCCTTGGTTGGAATCGGATCCCCGTGAGGGTCCCTTGCCGGAAAGCCCAGCGCTTCATCAATTCTGTCCTCAAACTCCTCTGAAATGACGTGCTCCAACCGGTCCGCTTCGGCATGAACCTTGTCCCAGCTGTATCCCAGGACTTCCGAGAGGTACAGTTCAATGAGCCTATGGTGGCGCAAGACTTCGAGGGCAACTTTGGTACCTGCGGAAGTGAGTTTGACTCCGCGGTAGCGAGCGTATTCCACAAGATTCAGTGACGACAGCTTCTGCAGCATGTTTGTAACGCTCGCAGGCGTACATTCGAGTCGCTCTGCAACCCGAGAAGTTGAGACGCGCTCTTCACCCCGGGAAAGTTCGTAGATCGCTTTCAAGTAGTCCTCCATCGCTTGACTGATTACCGGGCGGCGACTCATCGGTTTCTCCTCAATAGATTGAGCATTTCTACTGCCATTCCGGGGTGCCTGCGACAAACAGCAGTTTGCTGTTAACATAGAACCGCTCTGACGAATCTAGCTATTCTTGTCAAAGCTAAATTTAGAGTTTGATTATAGCAAAACGTAGTGTAGGAATGGGAGATGGGTGAAGTGGAAAATATAAGTAGGGATACGGTTTTGGAGGCATTGAGCAAGGTAATGGACCCGGATCTCCATAAAGATGTCGTCAGTCTCGGAATGATCCATGACGTCACGATCGAAGGCAATAATGTTTCGTTTCGCTTCGTCTTGACGACACCCGCCTGTCCAGTTCGTGATCAGCTTGAGGGTCAGGCGAGAGAAGCTGTTCAACAGATCCCAGGTGTGGGAGACGTCAATGTGACCATGGATGCCTCGGTACCGAAACAGAGGTCAGTTGAATCTAAGCAGATGATTGAGGGTGTTTCGAACATCATCGCGGTTTCTTCGGGCAAAGGTGGTGTCGGCAAATCGACGGTAGCTGTTAATCTGGCCGCTGCCCTTGCCGAGGCTGGCGCTCGAGTCGGAATTCTTGACTCTGATGTCTATGGACCGAACGTTCCGATCATGCTGGGATTGAACTCGCAACCGCAGTTACAGGGAAACCGGATTGTGCCCTTAGAGGCGTACGGGCTGAAGGTCATGTCCATGGGCTTTTTGGCCGACGCGGATACCCCTCTGATCTGGCGTGGCCCCATGCTTCACAGCGTCATACAGCAGTTTTTGTATCAGGTCGTTTGGGGCGAACTGGATTACTTGATTGCTGATCTTCCTCCCGGCACCGGGGATGTTCAGCTCTCGTTAGTCCAATCGGTTCCGCTGGCCGGTGGGGTAATCGTAACGACTCCCCAGGATGTCGCCCTTGCAGATGCCCGAAAAGGGGTGATGATGTTCCGCCAGGTGGAAGTTCCCATCCTCGGAATTGTCGAGAATATGAGCTATTTTGCCTGTCCACACTGTGGGGAGCGAACAGAAATCTTCAGCACCGGGGGCGGAGAACGGATCAGTAAGATGTATCGAGTTCCTTTCCTTGGAGAGATTCCGTTGGACACGGAGATACGCATCGGCGGTGATGAGGGTAAGCCCGTGATCATAGCTTCTCCTGATGGCCCGACTGCGGCCGCTTTCAGAGGAATGGCCCAACAATTGGCAGCCCGGATTTCAACTCTCAATCTCGAAAGTGAGCCGCCGCCGGTAGAACTGGAAGTTTGATGGTGGAATTCGAGTTTCGCTGGCTATCGATGAGCGGTTAATAAGAATGACCACCAAGCCACCAAGACCACCAAGAGGTCCCAAAACCCTGCACCCTTGGTGCCCTTTGTGTCTTGGTGGTAAATCCTCTTTCACCGTCGTGGAAAAGTGTACTTGGCAATTCTCTCGAGACGATAGGCTCGCAGCAGTTTCATGAGAGTGACCCAGATGAGCAGATACGCAAGGCGTGGTACGAACAAGATCCCCTTTAAGATTGATTGAACCAACCCCCGCACGGCCGGCGTATCGAGCGAAACTTCCGGACTCTGAATTCTAAGCAGGCCGAGAGCACTCCAGCGGGTGACATAAGCACAATCGTTGTGTTCGTTGAATGCCAGGCGTGCTCGGGCTGGAAGCAGCCAGAACAGCATCTTCTGTTTCAGGAAGATCCTGCGCCCGGAGAAGATGGCCACAACAACATCGGGCTTCGATCGGAAGAAGGACCAGAGGATTCGCAGATTACTCCTGAGGTT
>JAUWTT010000333.1 GCA_030614585.1 Acidobacteriota bacterium | reverse complement strand
TGAGAAGAGTGTGGTACTCGAGACCGAAGCGGATATCCGCACGTGGCTGCCCGGCGACAACCTCTATGACGACGCCGTCTTCATTCCGTTCGACTTCCCCCCGGGCGATTGTGAGATCGACATCGCACTGCTTGACAAGCGTACGGAAAAACCCGCAGTGAAGCTGGCTATCGAGGGCCGGATGTCCGATGGATGGTACCGCGCGGGCAGCGTGAAGATCGAGCCGGTCCGCGACTGAGAACCAACAGCCCAGAAGGGAGTAGCAGGGGACAGTCTCGTTCTCACTTTGCGCTCTTTGCGTCTTGGCGTGAGGTGAAGGAGTTTCACGCAAAGCTCGCCAAGTCCGCCAAGGGTTTAGGAGTGGGCAGTGACGTCCGTGCCCAGGAGCACCACCCTTCCTTTGCGTTCTTTGCGCCTTGGCGTGAGGTGGACAGGTTTCACGCAAAGCCCGCCAAGTTCGCTAAGCCGGAAGCATCTGATTGTTTTCAGGAAAGAAAAATCCTGGCGTTCTATTCAGGTTTGGCTTAGAATCGGGTTCATCGGGGGGTTGGACTCAAATCGACGGAAGCCGAACCGATTTTCCCGCTCTTTCTCTACTCGAAAACGCGGATGCCGGCCTGATCGGGATTCAGCTTAGAATCCCGAAGTTGTTGCTGTTGTTCCTAGTCCAGGGATCTTCGCGGCGAGTCTCAACTTCCTGTTCGTTCCTTTGGAAAACAGTTAAAGAAAGGGAGGAAGGCATGTTTTCGAAGACAAACGTTTCCGCAAGAACCTGGATGATTCTGGGAGTTGTCTGTACGGTTCTCGCAGGTTTGACCGCAATCGCGTGGGCACAGGATGCCCCTGAGGGCCCGTACCCATTCTTCTACATGATCAAGGCTAAGGTCGATGCCACGAAGATGGAAGGATACATGGAAGCCATCGATAAGATCGTGGAGGCTCACAAGCAGCACGACAACGGCAACAACTGGGCGGCTTTTGCTCCCATGTTCGGGGGACCTGAACCGGTCTTTTACTATTTTCTTCCCGCCCGGAAACTGGCGGAACTTGATGACTGGCTGCCGAATTTTAAGGTAGTCGCGGACATCCACGGGGAAGCCGCTGCAGACCAGATCTTCCGCACAATTGGAGAGAGTTCGAAGACCAAGAGCACGCTCCTTGCCTATGCCCCAGGCATCAGCAATCCAAATCCTGACTGGACCGGGACAGCTCCTGCGTTTGTTGATCACATGCATATCAAAGCCGAGCCCGGTAAGGTCTCAGAGTATGTGGCTTTGATTAAGAAACTGGTCGCTGCCCATAAGGATCATCCCCAAGGACTGCACTGGGTTGGTTACACTGTCTTCGCGGGAGGCGAAACAGGGGAATTCCATGTCTTCATTGGAATGCAGAAGCTGGGAGAGATGGACGCCTGGCCAATGGGACCCGAAGTGATTGAAGAGAAGTATGGGAAAGAGGAGACTGCAAAGATACTCGGTGCTCTCCCGAAACTCGCCAAAGCCTGGGACGAACTCCTGGCTCACAACGTAGAAATGAGTAATCTGCCTCCAGCGCCTTAGCCTAGGGTACGACAGACTCACCATCAAGACACCAAGGGCATAAAGGATCAAGTCTTCTTGCTTCGTTTTGGTGTTCTTGGTGGTTTGAATCAGAACCGTGCAAGAGACTGACTCTATCCTTAGCGCTCTTTGCGCCTTGGCGTGAGGTAAATCGATTTCAAGCCAAGCCAGTGACATCTGCCTGTTTCCAGGAAAGAAATATCCTGCCGATTGACCTGTTCTCAAGGGCAGCATAAAATCTTTACCCAAGTGCGGTTTTACACTTCTTCCGCAAATCATGAGTGACGCTGAAAACCTGTATTTTGACCTTTGTGAGAACGCTCGCGACCTGATCCAGAGTGTCTCGCCCGAAGGCAAGTTTATTTACGTAAACCGTGCGTGGCGCGAGACCCTGGGGTATGGGAGGGAGGAGATCACAGACCTGACGGTGTTCGATATTGTCCATCCCGAGAACCAACCCCATTGCAGGGAGGTCTTCAAGGAGCTTCTGAAACAGGGAGAGGTTCCGGCGTTCGAGGCTATTTTGGTAAGTAAGAGTGGGCGACAGATTCATGTCGAAGCCACTGCCAGTTGCCGGTACGAGGAAGGCCGACCGGCAGCAACGCGAACCAGTTTTCGTGATGTCACGCAGCGCAAACAGGTTGAACAGGAGTTAAGTCGCCTGTTTGAACTGTCGCTCGATCTTCTTTGTGTGGCCGGCACGGACGGGTACTTCAAACATATGAACCCGGCCTTTGAGCAAGTGCTGGGCTACAGCCGAAAAGAATTGTTGCGTCGTGCCTTCATTGAATTTGTCCACCCGGAAGATCAGCCCAACACACTGGCCCAAATCGAGCGTCTTTCGCAGGGGCTTCCCGTGGTCGATTTCCTTAATCGTTTTCGCACCAAAGACGGGGATTATCGCTGGCTTGCCTGGCGTTCGGCTCCGCTTCCGGAGCAGGGGCTGATCTACGCCGTTGCGAGGGACGTCACGGAAGAAAAGCGACTTCAGGAATTGATGGCCCACCAGTCTGCCGAACTGGCGAGATCGAATGCAGAACTGGATCAGTTTGCGTCGGTGGCATCGCACGACTTACGGGCACCGCTTCGTGCCATACGGAATCTATCTGAATGGATCGAAGAGGATATGCCTCAGGCGTTACCCGAGAAGGTCCTCGAGAATCTGACCAGGTTGGGCGATCAGGTCAAGAGAATGGAGAAATTGACTGACGACCTTTTGAAATACGCCCGGGCGGGTCGGGAATCAGCTGCGCCCATTCTGGTTGACACCTCGAAACTCATCCAGGAACTGACCGCTCTACTGGTTGTTCCTGGAGGTATTAAGATAACCTGCAGCCCGGGAATGCCGGTGTTTGAAACCGCTAAACAACCGTTGGAACAGGTTTTCAGGAATCTTCTTTCTAACGCCGTCAAATACCACGACCATCCCGACGGTAGAGTCGTAGTGTCGTCTCGTCTGAACGGCTCTTACTACGAGTTCAGCGTAAGTGATGACGGGCCTGGGATTCCCAGGCGACATCGCGATAAGATATTTGAGATGTTTCAGAAGCTGGAATCACGTGAAGATGTTGAAGGAACAGGAATGGGCTTGGCTCTCGTGAAACGCATAGTGGAACATCATGGGGGATACATTGCCATTGAATCTGCAGAACCCCGGGGTGCAATCTTCCGATTTACCTGGCCCCTTCAGATAAGGACCTCCGATTAAGAGAATGGCGAAAATCCTGGTAGTGGATGACGAAGCGGTTGATCGTGAACTGGTTCGGCGCTGTCTGGAACCGATTGCGAATCTCGAGCCTAGCTTTGTCAATGATGGTGAACAAGCGTTGGAGTCTGTCTCTCGAGACCTTCCTGACGTGGTGTTGACAGATCTCCGTATGCCCGGTATCAACGGACTCGAACTGGTTGAAAGGCTTCGTACCGAGTTTCCGCTATTGCCGGTCATCCTGATGACTTCTAAAGGAGGCGAGCGGATCGCTGTCCAGGCGCTCAAGGCCGGGGCGTCGAGTTACGTCCCCAAGGATGAACTGAAGGACGAACTGCACGAAACGATCAAGGAAGTTCTGGAGGTCGCTGAGGCAACCCAAAAGCAGAGTGAGGTGTTGAGCTCCCTTCGTTCCCGCGTTGCTCACTTTGAGGTGGCCAATGACCCTACGCTTTTCAGCCACCTGGTTTCTAATCTCGTCGATAGCCTTCAGATCATTGGTTTTGGCACTGAAGCCGACCGAACTCAAATAGGTATCGCTCTGATGGAGGCCCTCTCCAACGCTCTTATCCACGGTAACCTTGAGCTGGACTCAGATCTGCGCAAGTCGGACCGTGAGCAGTTCGAAGAGTTGCTTTTTCGCCGCTCGAAGGAGGAACCCTATTGTAAGCGCCTCATCTATTGCACGATTACAGAGACCCCGGATAAGGTGGAATACATCATCCGTGATGAAGGGCAGGGGTTTGACCCGGATTGCCTACCGGACCCGACGATTCCGGAGAACTTGCTGGAAGTCTGTGGCAGGGGTGTCATGCTGATCCGAACTTTTATGGATAGCGTGGAATACAACCAGAAGGGTAATCAGATAACCATGGTCAAATTCGGCAGTGAGTCACCCGACTCACTGTAGACCTTGACCATGCGCGTACTGCAAACTCGCTTCTGCGCGTTTAAAGTCGAGTAGAGCTTCAGTGTAATTCACTTCGGATTCAACCAGGGTCGTTTCAGCCCTTGTCAATTCCACCAGGTCCCCCAGATCCGATTCGTATCGAAGCCGCGCAAGCCGTAAGGCCTCTCGAGCATGACCTGCAACCTGCTCGTGTGCTCGAGCCGTTTCTACGGCGTTGAGCATTCGGATGAAAGCGCTTTCGACTTCCATTTGGATATCCTGTCTGAGTTCTTGTTCCAGGGCTTTGTTTTTCTCAAGAATCGCTTCGACTTCGTCGACTTTGCCCTGCAAGCGTTTGCCGTCAAAAATCGGAAGTTGAAAAGAGATGCCACCGAACAGAAGATTTCTCAGAGAAAGTTGGGCAAAGCGAGCCATTCCCGCACTAAAGGCCGCCACGAATTTTGGTTTCATTTCGCTGTGGGCGAACTCGAGCCAGGCTTGATCTGCCCTGATTCGGGCTTGGATGGCTCGGAGCTCCGGCCGATCAACCAGGGCTTGTGCCAGCAGCGTATCCAGGTGGCCAGGAGAACTTAAGATGACAGGTGATACCTCAAGACTGTAGGGGATTCTGGACTCGCTCACTCCCATGGCGTTTCTCAGCGAGGCCTGGGCCTCTCTCTGGCGGTTGTTGGCTTTGACAAGCTCCGCTTCCATTTTTGAAAGTTCGACGCGAACAAGTTCCACATCCAGCCC
Organism: Acidobacteriota bacterium; assembly: GCA_030614585.1. Classification (GTDB taxonomy): domain Bacteria; phylum Acidobacteriota; class UBA6911; order RPQK01; family JAPXNP01; genus JAUWTT01. Next base: position 384 of record JAUWTT010000333.1, on the reverse strand, counting down.
GGACTTGAGGCCTGCACTGGCAAACGCTTTGGCTTGACGCAGGGTAAGTTGCTCCATTTGACGATTCTTCCTGGCAAGCAGTGCCAACTTCTCCGTTTTTAAGCCCTCGAAGAAAGCGTTCTTGACGCTGAGGACGATCCTGGCTCTCTCTTCCTGAGCTCTCTGAGAGATTTCTCCTGCCTCAAACGCTCGGGCCTCGGTCTGGTGTTTCGTGCGTCCTGAGTCGAAAAGATTCTGGACGATGTTGGCCGATGCCGCGGCGCCATTAGGAAACGGTGATCCTGCGATGCCCTGGAGCCCAAAAGCCGCTGCGGCGCCACCGAGTCCCTCCTTTATCAGTCCGCCGGCGTCGATCTGTGGAAAGGAGGAAGAGCGAGCCTGCTG
>JAUWTT010000634.1 GCA_030614585.1 Acidobacteriota bacterium | reverse complement strand
TGAGTTGGGTGGAGAACGAAGAACAGCTCTTCGAGAAGTGGCTGGGCCCGATCTCCAAACGCCTTGCATCCAGCAGGCCGCTTGTCTTCGCCAGAGGAAATCACGATATGCGCGGAGCTTATGCCCGCAGTTTGTACGACTACGTTCCAACACCAACCGGCAGGTACTACTACACGGTGGATGCCGGCCCCCTCCACCTCCTTGTTCTTGACACCGGCGAGGACAAGACTGACGGAAAGAATGTCTATGCGGGGTTAAATCGATTCGACTCCTACCGAGAGGAGGAGTTCGCCTGGCTCGAGACACATACAGCGACTAGCAAGCGCCTGGCCGAGGATCCCTTTCGAATCATTGTGATGCATGGACCATTTTGGGGATGGGTGAACGACAAGAAGGACAAGTGGACTGAACTGGCCAACCAGGCAGAAGTCGATCTGGTCATTGCAGGCCACCACCACCGCTTGTCCCGAGTCAATCCTGGCGAGAGAGGAAATGACTACACCATTCTAGTGGTCGGCCAGGATCAGGTTGCGTCCGTGGAGGCGACCAATGCGGCTCTCACCATTTCAGTTACAGACAAGGATGGGACCCAGGCGGACTCTTTCGTCCTGACAAGGAAATAGACTGGGTTCGTGACTCCTCCGCATCTCTGGACACTGAACCCCCTCTCCGTGAGGTTGCTATCCGTGGGAGCTACCACCAAGGCAAGGACATCAAAGATTGAATTGGTTCAACTCAAGGCAGACAAAATCTTGACTTAGTTTACTTCCTAGTTTTATAATGAACTGGTGATTAAACTAAATATTCACGAAGCCAAGACCCACCTTTCCGCCTATCTCAAGCGGATCGCCGAGGGCGAAACGGTCATTCTCTGCAAACGAAACGTTCCTGTTGCTGAGATTCGAGCTCTTGAATCGGAGCGAACAGCTCCACGGCCAGTCGGACTCGCGAAAGGGCGGTTTGAGGTCCCCACTTCGTTCTTTGAGTCACTTCCGGATGAACTTGCCAATTCATTCAGTGGTGGGGGACCATGAAGGTTCTGCTCGACACCTGCACTTTCTTGTGGATCATTTCGGACGACCCGAAACTTTCGAATCGGGCTCGGGAACTGCATTCGGACCCGGTGAACCAGGTCTACTTCTCGTCGGTATCTGCCTGGGAGATCTCAGTTAAGAATGCACTCGGACGATTGCCGCTGCCAGGTCCGGTGGATCGTTTCATTCCGGAACAGAGGGAATCGCACGGGATCGAGCAGCTGGTGCTCGATGAGATTGCCGCTCTCCAGTTGCCGCGCCTCCCGGCCCTTCACCGAGACCCCTTCGATAGAATGCTGGTCTGTCAGGCGATCGTCAATGGGCTGACCTTGCTGACACCCGACGAACTCATCGCCCAGTATCCGGTTCGTTCTATCTGGTAGCCAGCCGTGCAAGCCAGCACCTCACTGATTGAACCACAAAGCCACCAAGCGCACGAGGTGACGAAACAGACACAGGCTTCGCTCTTGTGCACTTGGTGTCTTTGCATTTTAAATTCACGACCGGTGCCAGCCTTCTTCATGAAACGCAGGGAGTAAACCGCGCCGACTGGACCAGAGACTCTGTATGAGGTAACTTCTGGCGGTCGAGTATAGACTCGCTGAAACTGCAATACAACACAGAAGGTTGCCATGAAAAGACTGATCAAGACTGTTCCTGTTCTGTTCACGTTCTTGCTCGTTTACGGATCCCAGCTCGAGCAGTACCGATCCGACGTTGAGAAATGGGAAGAGGATATTCAGGCCTTTGAGACCCTGGACCAGACCGAGACTTACCCTGATGACTCGGTTCTTTTCGTGGGAAGTTCCAGTATCTTACTCTGGTCAACAATCCAAGAAGATATGGCGCCCCATCCTGTAATTCAGCGGGGGTTCGGAGGTTCGAAACTTTCTGATGTGGCCTGGTACGCAAAGAGACTCATCTATCCTCACAAGTTTAGCGCACTCGTCATGTTTGTTGGAAACGACATATCTGGAAGAGAGGATGACAAATCTCCGGAGGAGGTGGACCGGTTGTTCAGACACATCTTAGATGTGGTTCGCGAGAAGTATCCCGTGACGCCCGTCTTCCTCATCGAGATCACTCCAACTGCCAGTCGCTGGGATGTCTGGCCCCAGATCCGTGAGGCCAATCGTGTCTTGAAAGCTGTCTGTGAGGAGAATCCCAACGCCTATTTCATCTCAACCGCGCGCCACTATTTGGGAGATGACGGAAAACCGAAGCCCGAACTGTTTAGGGAGGACGAGCTCCATCTGAATAGAGCGGGTTACCTCAAGTGGACCGAAATCATCAAAGAAGCTCTTGGGAAAAGAGACCAATAGCAGGGCGAGGGGGGTGAGCCCTGAATTTCCTTCCTTCGAACAGTTCTCGATAACGATTACGAGCACGAGCACGAACCAGAATACCAAGCTTCAAACTCCATTGCAGGAACCATCTAACCTAC
>JAUWTT010000571.1 GCA_030614585.1 Acidobacteriota bacterium | reverse complement strand
GCTTCAATTCCGACCTCGGAAACTCCAACCAACACTGATTTCGAAAGAACTGTGTTCACTTCTCGATTCAGCTCCTGGCACAAGAAATCCAGTTTCTTCCCCACCGGAAGTCCGTTAACTTCATTGAGACACTCTTCAAAGCGAGACAAATGACTTTTCAATCTCGCCAACTCCTCCGAGATGTCAGCCTTCTCAATGTAGTAGAGAACCTCCTGGTTAAAACGCCCTTCATCCACGACCACCTGATCGGACAGCTCACTCAGCCGTTCCTCCAACTTCCTTTCGAAGTGCTCGCGAATCCCGTCAGCGTGATTTTCAATGTCGGCGACATAACCCTTCAGGAGACCAATCCGTTTTTCCAGGTCCGAGCGCAGTGCAGCACCTTCGGATTCGCGTTCACTCACAACGTCCTTGACGACGCCGCGCACAGCATCCAGCAGACTGTCTCTCATCTCATCAGATACCAGGCTCTCAGTTCGAGGCATCACCATTCCTGGAATTGAAAGCAGGTCAGGAATCTCAAGCCCGCCGGGAATACCCATTGCCGATGCCTGTTCAGCCAGTATCCTGTAATTCTCAACCACCGGCAGGTTGAGTTCGTACTGATCTGTCGTCTTTGGCCGTACTTCCAGGTAGAGTTCTACCCTGCCTCGACGCAACTTCGTTTGAACTTCCACCTTGAAATCCGCCTCGAACACGGACAGCTCACGGCCCAGCCTCGCCTTGAAGTCGAAGTGACGGCTGTTGAACGTCTTGATCTCAACAATGAGATCGAAACCGGTTGTTGATGTCTCAGCGTGCCCATATCCGGTCATACTTCGCATGGTTTAATCTCCCGAATTCTGATTGACTGGCAAATTCCGATGCCGAACCCCATGTCACGCCCCTAGACTGGAGACTCCATCAAGTCGACGAACTGCAGTTCATAGAGTCGCCTGTAGATCCCACTTGCCGCCATCAAATCGTCGTGGCTACCCTCCTCGACGAGACTTCCTTTATCCAGAACAACGATACGGTGAGCGAGTCGTACTGTAGAAAGCCGGTGTGCTATCACAAGCGTCGTACGATTCATCATCAGATTGTGCAGAGCCCTTTGAACCAAGCGTTCCGACTCCGAGTCCAGCGCAGAAGTTGCCTCGTCGAGAATCAAGATCGGTGCCTGTTTAAAGATAGCTCTTGCTATAGCGACGCGCTGCCGTTGCCCGCCCGAGAGACGCTGGCCCCTTTCGCCAATAAAGGTCTCATATTGGTCGGGCAGTTCCATGATGAAGTCATGTATAAAAGCCGCCTTAGCAGCCTCAACAACCTCCTCGAACGCGGCCTCCTCACAGCCGTAAGCTATGTTGCTTCGCACTGTATCGTCAAACAGAAAAGTGTCCTGGGTGACAATCGCAATCTGAGACCTCAACGAAGCCAGGGTCACCCGCTTGACATCCTCCCCATCCAACAGTATGCAACCTTCAGTGGCATCATAGAATCGCGGAATCAAGCTTACCAGTGTCGACTTCCCTGCTCCGCTCACCCCTATCAGGGCCACGATTTCTCCACGATTAATCGAGAGGTTGATTCCTCTTAGAACAGGTATATCTGCATCACTTGGGTAGGAGAATGACACATGCTGAAAGGAAATCTCTCGTTCAAAAGGAAGCATTATTTTTGCGTCGGCTGCGTCCTTGACCTCGATTGGTGCGTCGAGAAGCTCAAATATTCGCTGCGCCGACGCCAGGGTCTGTTGATAATGGAGGTGCATCCGCGAAAGCTTCCTGATCGGTTCGTACAGTCGGAACAGCGCCGCGACAAAAACCACAAACGCTCCGAGAGTAAAACCCTGGCTCATCTGATAGTTGAAATAGAGCAGGAATGGGACAAAGGCGACATACCCTATGAACTCGATCAACGGAGAACTAAGAGCACTGATACGCGCGATCTTGAGGTTTGCCCTTACCAGTCTCTCGAGGAGAATTCCAAACCTGCCCCTCTCGTAGTCTTCAGCCACAAACGCTTTGACAATCTTCTGGCCTGAAATGGTTTGCTGAAGAGAATGGGAAATGTCAGAGAGACTCTCCTGGCTGGTCAGACTGTCCCGTCGGACTTTCCTTCCGAGGCGTAAGGTAATCAAAAGGACCAGGGGGGCAATGGCAAACGAAAGAAGCGCTAGTTTCCAGTCCGCATACAGTACAAGGCCGAGAAAGAAGAGGAGGAGGAAGATCTGTCGAATGAAATCGGTCAGGCGCTTTCCTACGGCCTCCTGTAGTCTTTCGGTATCGCTGATTGCACGAGCCATTAACTTCCCCGTGGGAAAACGGGAGAAGAAGGCAAGAGACTGATTGAGCAAATGGCTGTACAGGTCCCTTCTAACCATCGCCACCAATCTCTGGCCACTCAAGTTCATGGAATAGTCGGCAACGTAGAGGAAAAGTCCTTTGAAGAAGGAAAAGGCCACAAGGAAGAAAGCAACTCTCAGAAAATAGCTGTCATCCCCCAGGCCCAGCAAGTTTCTCAGGAAGTCAAACTTGTCGGTTCCTGCAGCTCCTCCCACACCAGGAGCGAGCTGATCGAAAATCGGAGCAAGGAGCATAATGATTACAGCTTCGAGGAGTCCGCAGGCTATCAGCAGCACTACCGCCAGGAGTACCAGCGGCAGATAGGGTCTGATATAAGTGAGTAATCTTCTCGCTTCTTCCATTAACCGCCCGGTCCTACCTGACTCGTTCCACCCCCCAGGGGTTGTGCTCGAATAAGCAGGGATCCTTCATCATGTTCGCCGGCATGCCCATCGACACACCCCGGTCTTCTTGGCCCGGTCCCAACAAAACACTAATCTACCTGAAAATAGATGAACAATTCCTATAACGTTGTCGTATTAATAAATGAGAACGCACTACTCTGACCTCCCCTGATCGTAGTGCCTGGGCAGGGCCTTTTTTAGGTCCTGCCTTTTTCTTTAACGCTGTCTCCCTTTCAAGACAGACCCATGATCCGCTGTAGTCCGCAACAAAATCAAGTTAATCTCGGGGCTTGAGGTCTTGAGTCTTGAGGGTCTTGCGTCCTGAGTCTTGGGTCTTGAGGTAACCACTAAATCACTAAGACACAAGAAACTCCTAGTGATTTCGTGATTTGGTGGTTTGACCCAGTTCGTTGAGGAACCCATCGTTCGCCGTTCGCCGTTCGAACTTCGCACTTCGCACTTCGCACTTCGCACTTCGATGAGACCCTGGTTCAAATCCTCCTACGACAATGGACAGCGGGACTGTGAACATGCAAGCTGACCGTTGTCTGAGTCGTGTAGACAGGTAG